>CAMZKZ010000039.1 GCA_947311645.1 uncultured Candidatus Altimarinota bacterium
GAAAATTTTATGCTCTCATCGGAAGAATCAAAACTATTTAAATTTTTCCATGTTTTAATAAAAGATTCTTGTAATACTTCTTCAGCTTCATTGTGTGAAAAATCTGAAATTCGTATGATATACATCAATAATTTTTTTTCATAGCGTTCGAAAAGACACCCAAAAAACTCTATATTTTCTAGAGATTTTTGAACAAGGTCTTTGTCAGTATATTCACTACATGCAGAAGTCATGAAATATAAAAAGAGATATTTTTTTACTGTTCATAGAGTAATACTCTAAAACATTTCTTTTGTTTCGTTTTTTTATTATATTATTACTTTTTTGATAGTGATATTTTTGCTTCTTGTGTTGCCTGTAAATATGCAAGAAGTGACGCCTTTACAATATCAGTATCTCCTGCTTTTGCAGATTGAGAATTATTATTTTCTGTAATTCGAAGGTTTACAATTGCTTGATCATCAATTCCAGTTGTAACTGCATCAATTCCAAAGTGTGTTAATTCACCGCTTTTTCCAAGAATTTCATCTATACATTGGTATCCAGCATCTACCATTCCAGATCCTGTTTTTGTTGCCGTTTGTGTTTCTCCTGTGTCTGCATGTTTTAGTGTAATAGTCGCTACAGATTCTCTATTACTCCCACTCGATACACTATAGCTTTCAAGATGCCATTGTACGGCTTGTTGGTTATTTTCTCCAAGTGCAAGAATATGTAAGTCTTGATCATTTATATCCTTTTTTTTGTCGGCAAGTGTTTTAAATTGTGTAAAGATTTCAGTGATTTCATCTTTTGTAAATGTGTATCCAAGTCGTTCAAAATGAGATGCAAGTGCTGCTCTTCCAGAGTGTTTTCCCAAAACCATTTCTGTTTGATCTACTCCAACACTTTCTGGAGTCATAATCTCATATGTTTCTCTGTTCGCGAGCATTCCATGTTGATGTATTCCTGATTCATGAGCAAATGCATTTTCTCCGACAATTGCTTTATTTGCTTGTACTTTTTGTCCTGTTAAGAGTGTTAAGAGTTTAGATGTTTCAAAAATTTCTTTTGTATTAATATTATGGTGTAGATGAAAAAAATCTGGTCGAACAGAAAGGTTCATAACAACTTCTTCGAGTGCTGCATTTCCAGCTCTTTCTCCTGCACCATTCATTGTACATTCAATTTGTCGTGCTCCTGCTAAAACTCCTGCAAGAGAATTCGCAGTTGCAAGTCCTAAATCATTATGACAATGTGTTGAAAAAATAGCCTTATCAGAATTTTTTACATTTTTTATAAGGTATGAAAGTAATGCACCAAATTCTTCTGGTTGTGTATATCCCACTGTATCTGGAATATTTATACAATCTGCTCCTGCGGTAATAGCTGTTTCTATAACTTCTACTAAAAATTCTTTATCACTTCGTCCAGCATCTTCTGGTGAAAAATCAACGCGTTCGCAAAGGCTTTTTGCAAGTTCTACTGCATTTTTTGTCATTTCTAAAATCTGTGTTTTTGTTTTTTTCAATTTAAATTCCATATGGAGTGGGCTTGTTCCAATAAAAGTATGAATTCGTGGTTTTTTTGCATCTTTAATAGCATCCCATGTTGTTCTAATATCATTTTCCATTGCACGAGCAAGTCCACACACTTCTGTTTTTGTAAGTGTGTTTGCAATAAGTTGAACTGCTAAAAAGTCATCTGGGCTGGCTGCAGGAAATCCAGCTTCAATAACATCTACTCCTAATTTTTCGAGTTGTTTTGCAAGTCGTACTTTTTCTGCTGTTGTCATAGAGAATCCAGGTGCTTGTTCTCCATCTCTTAATGTTGTATCAAATATTTTTATATATGTGCTGTTTTCTGTTGATTTCATAAAATAAAATGCTAAATAAATATATTATAAAAATTTTAGCAAAAAAAGTCTTTGTAATAAAGAAAATTTATGATATAATTATCTGAAGTTTACAGATTTTATATTAAAAATGGACTTAAAGCCTCAAATCATAGTAAGTGGGTTTTCGCTTGATGCAGAGAAAAAAGCAGAGATGATTTCCAATATTGCAACTGTCCAAAAGGAATTTTTGAGACGGGGGATTGTTGTATCTATTGCACCAGAAGATTTTACTCCCGATGATATATGGTCATGGATAGAAGATATTGGGTCTTCCGCAGATTTTTATATTAATTTTCAAGAAGGGGATACACCACAGGTTTTTGCAAATAATGAAAAAGGGTTATCGACAGCAGAGCATTTTAGTGATGTTATTTCACAGTGGACAGATACTGATTTTGCATCTCCAGAATTATTAGAATCGCAAACAGATATAATTTCTCAGGTTTTATTTCCGTTATCAGTTAATGTCTGGAATGTTGTATTGCCAAATCATATTACTGAAAAAGAAGTTATTTTTAGTATTATGGGGTGTATTACAGATTTATATACCAGAAAACATGAGCTTATTCTAGAGGAGCAGGTATGGCCTTTTCGAGATGTACCATCATCATATTTTGCATTTGATGCAATTAAAAAAGCAAAAAATAAAAATATTTTAGCAGGGTATAAAGGGAGTATTTTTAAACCAGATAGAGGAATTACGCGTGGAGAAATGTTATATATTTTAGAAAAACTTGATTTATTATAAAAAGAAAAAAAAGAGTTGCGTTGTCGTAGCTCTTTTTGTAAAATTACTTAGCTATAAAAAAATGGCCCGATAGCTCAGGGGTAGAGCAGAGGATTGAAAATCCTCGTGTCGACAGTTCAAATCTGTCTCGGGCCACCATTATAGCTTGCTCAGATGGTGGAATTGGTAGACACGCCGGTCTTAGAAACCGGTGCCGCGAGGCATGAGAGTTCAAGTCTCTCTCTGAGCACCATCTCATACACTATAAGAGAGTATAATATTATGTATTATACTCTCTTTTTTTGTTTCTATTATGTATTCTGAGTTTAGGTGTTCTCTTGATTTTCTATCCTCTGCAGAGACTTATTGCAAGAATGTTTTTTATTGATATGGTGCTTTTTTCAAGAAGGAGTTTTTGTATTTCGACTACTGTACTTCCTGTAGAAATTACATCGTCAATTATTATAAAAAGTGTATTTGAATTGTTCTGTGTAGGGAGAATGTCTTGGTATTTTTTTGTGATACGAAAAGAGTTTTGTATGTTTTTAATTCGTTCTTTTTTATTTCGTTTTGCTTGTTGTGGTGTATTTTTTATACGCTCGACAAGTGGAATAACAGATGTATTTTCAAAGGAATCAGAAAGTGTATTTGCGATAATCATGCTTTGGTTAAATCCACGATGCTGTTGTCGTATATAATGAAGGGGGACAGGAATAAGAATAATTTCTTTATTTTTATGTAACTGCAAAAGGGGGGAAAGTGTAGGAATTGCATGAAGAGTGAGGTCTTCAAAGAGGGAAGGTGTATGGTAATATTTTCCACGAGTAATAAGTTTTTTTATAAGAGGGATAGAAAAACCATATGCGGCATAAATTTCAAGATGAGATGCTAATTTTGTATTATTTAAACGGGTATGAAGAGTAGAAAGGCAGGTATAGCAAAGAAGCGTATCGGGTTTTTGACATGAGATACACTCTATTGGAAATAGAATATTTTTACTGATCGTAATAAATGAGTGTACAAAATTGAATATCTTTCTGCGGATTTTTTGTATTGTACTATTCATAGTGTGTTATACGAGGTATAAAAATACTCCAGTTTTATTCTGATTGTTATCGATTATTTCTTTAAAATCTTTAATTTTCTCTTGTTGTTTCCACTTTTTTAGGTGTTGGCGAATAAGATTTTTTAAGATTTTTTTTCCAATTCCTGTAATAATTTTAATACATCTATACTGATTATACTGTGCATGAGGAAGCACCCATTCAAGTTTTTTTGTTGCTTCATCTTTTGTGTGTCCATGTAAATCTATAGAAAAATCTGGATATGGAAAATAAGATGATTGAGAATATGTTTCTGTATTTTTTACAGGATATTTTTGTATAATAGTTTCCATACAATTTTTTATACAATTTTTCATGTAATATTATTTACAGGCTTTTATGAATCCATGAAATAATGCTTGTGGTTTATTTGGTCGACTTTTAAATTCTGGATGAAATTGTGATCCAACATAAAATGGGTGATCTGTTATTTCTATAATTTCCATTAAATCTCCATCTGGAGATGTTCCAGAGATAGTCATTCCATTATTTTCAAGTATCGCCCGGTATTCATTGTTAAATTCGTAGCGATGTCTATGTCGTTCAGAAATAGTATCCGTATTATAACACTCAAATGCTTTTGTATCTTTTTTTATAACACATGGATATGCCCCAAGTCGTAATGTTCCTCCTCGTTGTATATCGGCATTTTGGTCTGGAAGGTAGTGTACAATTTTTGTTGTAGCAATTTCATCAAATTCTTGGCTGGTTGCATCAGAAAGCCCACAAATATTTTGTGCAAATTCAATAGCCATAATTTGCGAACCAAGGCAGATTCCAAGGTATGGTGTTTTTGTTTCTCGGCAATATTTAGCCGTCATAAGTTTTCCATTTGTTCCTCTGTGTCCAAATCCTCCAGGTACACAAATTCCATCACACGATTTCACTTTTTCCCATTCATCATTTTTGAGCGATTCATCTTTTTCAAGTTTTTCAGAGTCTATCCATACAATTTTTACTTTTTTGTTTTCAGCATATCCTCCTGCTTTTAGTGCTTCAATTACAGAAAGATAAGCATCATCTAAATCTGTATATTTTCCACAAAGTCCAATTTTAATTTCTTCTGTTGCAGAAAAAACAGTATCTACCATTTTTGACCACTCTTCAAGTTTTGGTGTTTTTATATCAAAATTAAGTTTTTGTTGCACAATTTCACTATAATTTCTTTCTTCAAAGAGAAGGGGTACTTTATAAATACTATCTGCTGTTTCAGCAGGAAATACAGAGTTTTCTTCTACTCCACAAAATCGTGCTACTTTTTGGAGTATTTCTTCTGGAATATGAGCATCTGCTCTACAGACAATAATATCTGGTTGAATAGCTGATGCACGCAGTTGTCGTACGGATAATTGTGTTGGCTTTGTTTTGAGTTCTCCTGAGGCTTTTAAGTATGGAAGAAGTGTGAGGTGAATTGATACAACATGTTTCATTTCAGCTTTTAATTGTCGAATAACTTCTAAAAATGGTTCTCCTTCTATGTCTCCAACCGTTCCTCCAATTTCAACAATAAGTACATCTGCTCCAGAATGTTTTGCGGCTTTTAAAACTTTTTCCTTTATTCGTCCTGTTATATGTGGGATAACTTGAATAGTTCCTCCTGCATATCCTCCATTTCGTTCTTTTTCAATGACTTCAGAGTAAATTTTACCAGTTGTAACCGTTGAGTATTTTGAAAGATTTTCATCAATAAATCGTTCGTAATGCCCAAGATCTAAATCTGTTTCGGCTCCATCTTCTGTTACAAAAACTTCTCCATGTTGAAATGGTGACATTGTACCAGGGTCTACATTTAAATATGGATCAAGCTTTTGAATACTTACTGAATATCCAGAGTTTTTCAGCAATAGGCCCGTAGATGCACTTACAATTCCTTTCCCGAGGCTTGAGCATACACCACCAGTCACAAAAATAATACGCTGGTTTTCTTGGTTATATTTTGGAGTCATTATATAAAAAAAGTAAGGAGATAAGAGAGTTGTGTTTTAGACTTTTAATGGCATAAGAATATAGGTAAACCCATCATCTTCTGCTGATAATATTTTTACAGGAGAAAGTTGTTCTTTTACCACAATTCGTACATTTTCTGAGTGGAGTACTTGTAAAATATCAAGAAAGTATACAGAGTTGAGTGCAACTATTTCTCCCTCTCCTTCAATTTCTCCATCTACCAAAGTGTTTCCAGATCCAATTTCTGTTTCATCTGTTGTAATTTTTAGTCCTTCGTTTGAAAGTTCTACTTTTATAATATTGTTATCCATTTCTTTTGCAAATATGCCTGCTCGTTTTACTGCAAGTGTTATATCTGATCGAGAAACGGTAAATGTTCCTTTTTTATCAACTGGAATAATTCGTTTATAATCTGGAAAATTTCCTTCGATAAGTCGCGATGAAATTTCTGTTGTATTGGTAGAAAATAAAATTTGATTTTTTGATACATTTATTTTTATATCATCTTTTGCTTCAATAATTCGAGAAAGTTCTTGCAGTGTTCGTGCAGGAACAATGCATTTTGATTCAGGAAACTGTTCTGAAAGTGCAATAGTTTGCTCAGAGAGTCTATATGAGTCTGTACCTACCATTCGGAGTTCGTTGTTATTAATCCAAAATAATACTCCTGAAAGTACTGGTCGTGCAGACGATGCACTACATGCAAAGGCAACTCTTTCTATGGCTTTTTTTAGTACTTCTCCAGAAAGATAAAAGGTAAAATCTGGTGTAAAAGTAGGAATATCTGGAAATTCTTCGGCTGATATTCCTTTTATTTTTGTTTGAGAATCACGCGATGTAATTTCGAGTGTATCTCCAGATTGTACATTAATATCTATTTCTCCATTTTTGAGTAATGATACATAGTTTACAAAAAGTCGAGAAGGAACGGTTGTTTTTCCTTCTTTTATTATATTTGCTTCAATAGAAGTTGAAATTGCAATTTCAAGGTTTGTCGCAGTAAATTCCACAATGTTTTCTTTTGCCGTAATGCAGATATTTCCTAAAATTTGAAGTGTGTTGTGGCTATTAATCGCTTTTTGTACAACAGATAATGCCTTTTGGAGATCTGACTTTTCGCATGAAAATTGCATATTTTTTTATAAAGTATCTATATAAAGCATTATACTGTAAATGTAATGCATGGGTCAAGTATCACTCTTAAAAACTTTTTTATACTTTTTAAGAAAGACTCTTTATATTAAATATTGATGAAATAAGTTGTATAATCATATTTTTTGTTTGGTTGTTTTTATCTTTTAGATAGTACAATCATATTAGAAAGAGGGGTTTGTAAAGATTTTACATTTCTTTGCTTTCGTGCAAATTCTGTTCCAAGAAATCTAGACTTTCCATTATTTAGATATAAATTTGCAACATTATAACTTCCTGTATCCATATAGGCAGCAGACTTCACCTTTCCTGTTTTATTAACAATCGAAATAGCAGAATGTGTACTCATATCTTCACTACTATTAAAAATACCAATATTACCATTTTCATACTCTATTAAAATTCTTCGAGATCCAAATTTTTTAGAATTTACTTTTTTGAGGACACCATCTTTTATTAGTAAAAGTGAGGAAACAAGTGATGCTTTAGCCTTAGACATAATATTTTCAAAAAACATATTATCGCTTAAATCTTCAGCTATGAGTATTTTTTTATCTATAAAGTTATTTGGAAGTGGTATTTCAAGAGCATTATATATATCTTTTTTTGTCATAGTTCTTTTGTCTAAAATTTTCATTTTTCCCTGAGTGGTAAATATGATCATTGCATCATTTCGTTCTTTACTTAGTCTTGCGTTTAAAGCTTCTCCTTTTCGAATTGCATATCCTGTTAGTTCGTAATTAGCCGCTGTAAACGCTATTGGTGCGATAAAAGAGGGATCTTTTATATCTTGTAATTTAGTTGTAATATCAAAAAGCTTTTCTTCCTTTGTTCCGATTATAATTTGAGTATTTATTTTTTTGGGATCAAATGTAAACAGTGTTCCTTTCGGAGCATCGTTTTCGGTTATAGATTCAACAGTAACCCCTTCTTTAACAGGTAAATTAAGCTGATTTTTTTCAATATTATTCTTTGATTCGTTCTTATCGTTGATAGATATCTTTTCGTTAAATTTCGCTTTCATTTTTTTCCAAATATATTTAAGATTTCCATCTTTAAGATTTTTTATTAATTTCTGAAATGTTGATTTAGTAATAAAAAAAGGAACATCTTGTTCTTGTAATAGATTTTGTATTTCCTCTAGAGAGCTTCCTACTGCAATTAAATTATCATCTACATTATCTTTATTTTTTTGTTGAACATCAAGTTCTTCATCTAAAAATGAAGAAACCTTATTTATTGTGAAATTTCCAATTAATTCGTATAAATCATTTGCATCTTTATCTTGAACTTCTTCTGTTCGTAATTTCTTTCCAAATTGCAAAAAAAATATTAAATTCTAATAATGTGAATTATAATAATATAAAAGATTTTATAGAATTTGGAAAGAAATTACGAACAGAAGAAGTTCAAGATAAAGATGCAAATGATTTATACGAATTAATTGGAAATTTCACAATAAATAA
>CAMZKZ010000040.1 GCA_947311645.1 uncultured Candidatus Altimarinota bacterium
AACTCGAACAAAAAGTTGATAAACACAACCTTAGTACAGAGTACGAAGATGGAAAACTTATACTATCTTCTATTATAGATTTTGCATCTCTATTATCTATATCTATCTACGATCGCAGCCTTGGAAATTATTTTAGAGGAGATGATGCATTTGCATATTTTTCTGATACAAATACAGCACTAAAAAACTGGAAAATAGGAAAATTTCTTCACAGAGATACAGCAGATTTAAAGGATTGGAACGAAGAAAAAAAGGAAGAGATAGCAGACTTACAAAAAGAAAAAGAAGAATATAAAAAGAACTTTGATGCATTAGACGAATCTGTGCAAGAAACGATAAAAAATAAATTTAAAAATACAGAATCTGAAAATTTATTAACAGAACAAGAAAATCTGGATGATACAGACCCATTTTACGAACTCTATAATAATTACCTTGATATGAAGTTAATAGAGTATAAAATTCAAAAAATAGCAAAGCAAGTCGTTGAACCAAATTTTCCTTGGATTAATACACAAGTTAAACTCTTTATAGAGATATTTACAAAGCTCAATGAAATGAAAAAAAACGAGAAAGAGAAAAATACTGTTGAATATTTTACACTCTTAAAAGAGTTCATCATACGACTTCAAACCTATTTGAATATTGGAATGCTAGATACAATTATGCAGAAAATCGCAGATAATTACCCTAAAGATAAAATAAAAGGAATAAGGTTATCAAATAGTATTTTGAATTTTTATAACTCTATTCTCGAGGATAAAGAAAAGCTTCCACAAGAAATTATTCAGTTGCTTAGCTAAGACTATATCTCTTTCAATTCTTTATAAAAAGAAATAGATAACTCCTGCACTCCATACAATTTGCACAAAAAAGAGAAATGCTCCGAATAATACTACTGTAAATCCACTGTTGGTAATATCTGCAAATGAAATTTTTAACCCAATTGCCGACATTGCCAACACTAAAGCATATCTACTTCCATTCGCAATACATTGGAAAATTTCTTCTGAAAAAATTTGAAACGATGCACAGAGAGAGAAAAATATGAACCCAATAATAAAAAATGGAATTTTTGGAAAATGAAACTGCTTTTTTTCAGCAGTTTCTTTTGTTTTTTCAGAAAAAGAAACAAACGACGAATACAGCAATAATCCTAAAATAAGCGGAAAAAGCATTAAAACTCTCGACATTTTTACAATGGTTGCCATCTCTCCTGCATCTTCAGAAATAGAAAATCCACCAGCAACTGCCTGCCCTACTGCTTGCAATGTATTTCCTGTAAGTATCCCAGATTGTATATCTGTATACTGAACTATATATATACCAATAAATGGAACAGCAAACATTCCAATAACACCTAAAAGATTAACAATTGCAATAGATACCCCCACATCTTTTTTATCTGCTTCTATAATTTTTTCTGTTCCAGCAATAGCACTACTCCCACAAATTGCATTTCCAATTCCCAGCAATAATGCAAGTTTTGGAGGTATAGAAAAAAAACGCGCCATCACAATTGCAGTAGTTATTGTTATCACAACTCCAGATACTACAAGAAATACCAATGAAAATCCGAGCGAAGACACTACACCAAATTGTAATTCTACTCCCATCAATACAATAGCAAGCGATAATATTTGCTTTTCTGCGAATGTAATTCCTTTTGTAAATATAGGATTTTTAGAAACAGAAAATACTGTATTCACAAGCATTCCAAAAAGAATTGCAAATGTTACAGCACCCAATGGGATATATTGTGATACAAAAAATGCGATACATGCAATACATACAGAAAGAAGAAGTCCCATGTTTTTTATATAAAATTTCTACTATTTACACCATTGAAACACTGGAAAAAAGTTTCCACCCCATTTCATTTTTTAATTTTCTATATTTTCTATAAATAAATTTTCTCTTAAATTTTCTCTTTTTATCTAGTATACTATCTGCAAATAGAGTGTATCATAATTACTACATTCTATACATTATTACTTTTTTTAGATATTTTATGTCTTCTGTAACTATTGCAAAAGTGTACGCTCGACAAGTATTAGACTCACGAGGAAACCCAACTGTAGAAGTTGAAGTTACTCTTTCCGATAATTCTTTTGGAACAGTTATTGTACCGTCTGGAGCTTCAACAGGAATTCATGAAGCAGTTGAATTACGAGATGGAGATAAAAATGTATACCTTGGAAAAGGAGTTACAAAAGCAGTTGAAAATGTAAATACAACACTTGCAAATAAACTTATTGGAAAAGATGCATTTGACCAAAAAGCACTCGACCAACTCATGAGAGATATAGACGGAACAGAGCAAAAAGCAAATTTAGGAGCAAATGCAATTTTAGGAGTTTCGTTAGCAACCGCAAAAGCAGCAGCAATTTCAAAAGGACAAGCATTGTATCAATATGTAAATAATCTTGCTGGAAACCCACAAATGAAACTTCCAACACCAATGATGAATGTTATAAACGGAGGAAGCCATGCTGATTCAGGTCTAGAAATTCAAGAATTTATGATTTTCCCAACTGGAGCAAAAACTTTTTCTGAAAGTCTTCAAATTGGTGCAGAAGTATTTCATACACTTAAAAAGCTCTTATCATCAAAAGACTATGTAACAGCAGTAGGAGATGAAGGAGGATTTGCTCCACGACTTTCCACAAATGAAGAAGCTATTGAACTCATTTTAGAAGCGGCAGAAATAGCTGGACATGCAAATAAAATTCAAATTGCAATGGACGCTGCTGCATCTGAGTTTTATAACAAAGAAACAAAAGTATACACAGTAGATAGCAAAGAAATTACAGCAACTGAATTAGTTTCATATTATCAAAACTTGCAAGAAAAATATCCAATTGTTTCGCTTGAAGATGGATTTGATGAAGATGATTTTGCTGGGTTTGCTGAATTACAAAATACACTTGGAGAAAAAATGCAATTGGTAGGAGACGATTTATTTGTTACCAACACAAAACGAATTCAAATGGGAATTACCGATAAACTTTCAAATTCTGTTCTTATTAAACCGAATCAAATTGGAACACTTACAGAAACAATTGAAGCCGTTGCAATGACACACGCAGCAGGGTGGACTGCTGTTATGTCGCATCGAAGTGGAGAAAGTGAAGATTCGACAATTGCTCATTTAGCTGTTGCACTTGGAACAGGACAAATTAAAACAGGTTCTCTTTCACGAAGTGATCGAATGGCAAAATATAACGAACTTCTTCGAATTGAAGACCGATCTGCACAAGCAGGAGAAAATATTCCATTTCAAGGAAAAATTCGATAAATATTTTCAACAATAAAAAAAATACTGATGCATTTTGTATCAGTATTTTTTTAGATGTAAACTTCATTTATAACATAGAAAAATCAAGCCCATCATCACAAATAACACGAGTTCCTCCAAATTTTAACTTAAACGATGCTACTCCATTTAAAGAATGCGTTGGTGCATTTTCTGGAGAAATTCCTAAAAAATCATAGACACTCGCTCCTTTCTTTTTTGCCCATTGTATTCCTGCCCATTGCAGTAAATATGGTGCCATCAATCCCCTTTTTCTACTGGTAGATGCTCCATAATTATAGATAGCCATTCCATTTGCTATAGTAAAAATTGCAGATGCAAGCACATCTCCCGTTTCATCTTTTGCAGTAAAAAGCACTGCATCATCTTTAAAACTTTTTAATAAATCAGAATATACATGTTTTTTATTTGACCGAAACCCGTCTCTTTTACTGGTTTCTTTCATTAAATTCCAAAAATTTTCTACATTGTTTTCTTCTTCTATTCTCACTCCTTTTTTTCGTGCAAGTTTTATATTATAGCGACCTTTTTGTTTCATTTGTGCCAAAATTTCTTCTTCCTCTTGTTCTACATTTAACATGAGTGTGTTTGTTGGAAAAATTTCTGGTGCTTTTCTATTTTTATTTTTTTGTAAAAAATTTGTAAAAAGTGCATTGCTCCAAAAATTTTGTGTTCCAAATGGGGTATATATTCGCACAGTACCAACATTATTTTCTTTTTTTTTCGCCTCTGCAAATACGGTTTCAAATAGTGCTACAAAATCTGAAGATTTTCCTACTGGACCACGAGGAATTTCCCATAATGGTTGTATCCAAAATTTAAGAAAATGTGCTTTTCGTTCTATAACTAAAACTTTTGCATCATTCTTTTGTATCCAAAATGACCGACAGCCATTTTCTTCTTTTGCTTTTTTCCATGCATCACTTTGCCAATAATTTTCTGTGAAATATTCTGGAAATGTTTCGTGTGCTGTTAATGTTTCAAGAGTTATCATTCGTTTATAATTCAAAATATATACAGAGTCTATAGTAATAAATTATACAAAAAAATTATACTTGATTTTTCATTTTTACAACACTTTATAAAGAAAAAAAACCAATATTTTCTCACACATATTTCTTCTATTGTATGGTATGCTTTGAATAGAGTTTCACTTTTCAAACAATACTATTTCTATATATGACGAATAATACTAAAACAGTACTTGTTGGTTTATCTGGAGGGCTTGATTCCACAATTTCTGCTCTTCTGTTACAACAACAAGGATACACCGTTATTGGTGTACATTTTCAATTGTGGCATGATGATAAAACGGTACAGTCTACAAAAAACTTACCAGAAAATAAATGCTGTAGCTTGCGAGATTTAATGCTTGCACGAACGGTTGCAGAACAATTAGATATTCCCTTTTATGTGTTTGATTTTCGAGAACGATTTAAAAGAGATATTGTTGATCATTTTATAGATGGATTTAAAAATGGTATTACGCCTAATCCTTGTGTGGAATGTAATAGATCTATTAAATTTGGATATTTTTTAGAAAAAATGGAAGAACTTGGTTGCGATGCAGTGGCAACAGGTCATTATATAAAAAATGAATATAATACAGAAAAAAAGAGATGGGAAATTTCTGCAGGAAAAGATATTCACAAAGACCAAACATATTTTTTATATACACTTACTCAAAAAAAACTGAAACATGCTTTATTTCCAATGGCTCCGTATTCAAAAGATGAAATTAGAGAAATTGCCGTACAGAATAATTTTAAAAGCTTTGCACAAAAACGAGAATCTCAAGGAGTATGTTTTTATGCAGAAAAATCACATATCCCATTTTTAGAACGACATATTCCAGAAGCGTTTATTCCTGGAGATATTATAAATATTCATACACAAAAAAAAGTAGGAACACACAATGGAGTGCTTCATTTTACCAAAGGACAAAGAGCACGAGTAGGAGGAATGATTACTCCGCAATATGTACTTTCTATCGATACAAAAAAAAATATTGTTTTTATTGGTGATAATACAGACTTATTTTCTGAAAGTGTAGAAATTTTTAATCTCAGCTGGACAATGTCGGCACTCGAAGATACTACCGAAGTTTTTGTAAAAATTCGACATGGTGGAGAAAGCATGAAAGCAATTTTTCAATACACTAATACAGAAAAAACAGAAGCAAAACTTCTGTTTTCTCAACCGGTAAGAAGTTTAACCTCTGGTCAATCTGCTGTATTATATACAGATAATTTATTACTCGGAGGTGGAATTATGAAATAAATATAGAGTATTTATTTTTGAGTATTTTCAAAATAATTTTGTAAATTATTATCAATTCGAGCATTTATATCTGCAGATGTTTCTGGAATAAATTCTTCCCCTGTTATCATTTCATATGCTGTTTGATACGCATTACTCATTTTTGCAATAAGTTCTTGTGGAGCTTCTGGTAATGCTTCATCTGCATACGGATCACATCTATCGCTATACCATCTCCGCAATACATCTTTATCAAAACTTTTTGGAGCGGTATTATTTTTTATACACTCTTCATAACTTTTTGCCTCCCAAAATCGTGAACTGTCTGGAGTATTAATTTCATCAAGTAAAATAATTGTTCCATCTGGAAGTTTTCCAAATTCATATTTTGTATCTGCAAGAATAAGACCTTGTTTCGCACAATGAGCTTGTGCAAATGCAAAAACTTCAAGTGTTTTTTTCTCTACATAATCAAAATCTTCGGCTGTCATTATTCCTTTTTCTATAATTTCTTTTCGAGAAATACTTTCATCGTGCCCTACTTCTGGTTTTGTTGTGGGTGTAACAATAACCTCTGGTAGTTTTTCATTTTCTTTTAACCCTTCTGGTAAAATATGTCCACAAAAATCTCGTATTCCATTTTTATAATTTACTAAAATAGAAGTTTCTGTTGTTCCTGCTAAATATGCACGCACTACAAATTCTATTGGAAAAACTTGTGCTGATTCTGCAATTAAAACATTTGGATCTGGAACTGCCACCACATGATTTGGAATTATATGTGCCGTTTTTTCAAACCAAAATGCCGCACATTTATTTAACACTTGTCCTTTAAAAGGAATTTCAGCAAGCATTCTATCAAATGCACTTTGTCTATCTGTTGCGACTAAAACTCTTTTATCTCCTACAATATATGTATCTCTCACTTTTCCGCGATGCAATCTTTTTGCAATATGTAACTCTGTTTCTCCTAATACATGTTTTGTATAGTTCATCATTTTTTCAGTTGAGTAACTCATAACAGAAGATTGTAAAAATATAGTACTCTTATATTACCATATTGCTTTTAATAAAAAAATTTATTTTATAATAAGATCTTTCATACGCTTTTTATCTACAATACTTTGTACACTTCCATTTTCTAGTAAAAAAATATTTGAAATATTTTCATTTATATCAAAAATAAAAGTATTTTCTTGCTGTTTTTTTTCAAATGTAAATTGTGCCACTGTAATAGCAGAAACGGTATTTGTTGATAATTTTTGTGCTGATCCCAACGATGCAGAAGCAATTTTTATAGAACCTGTACTCTCATCTATTTTCCAATCAGATGGCATAAATAATCCAAAAATATCTTCTGATGTATTGTTAAGATGTTTTACTTCTACTAAATGAGGAGGAAAAACAATTTCAGATGAAAACGATTGAATTGGTTCTTGTTTTGGATTATGAAGTACAAGCGATACGGTATTTCCTTCTGTGCGTTCCAAAGAAAAATATGCTGATCGCTTTTGTACTTCTTCAACAATATTTTGTAAATGTATAGTATTTTCTTGATGCTCAATAGCACTCTTTTCATTTTTCGCCATACAACCAGAAAATAAAAAGGCTCCTGATAGCAAGAATACGATAGAGATGTTTTTTGTATTTTTCATATATTTTATAATTAAAGATTATTATTGTTTTCTATTTATAGCGTTTTCTGCTGGAATTTTTAAATGTGTAATAAAAAAGAGAGACACTATAAATAAAATGAGTAAAAAGAGTCCTAATAGAAAAAAACCTGTTAAAAACCCCAGTAAAGAAAAAATTAATCCTCCAAATAATTGCCCCAATATATTTCCAATATTTAAAGAAAGTCGTAATGAAGCAGATAATAAACTATTTTTAATTTCTAATTTATTGTTTGTTAAATAATACCGAACCTCTCCTGAAAAATGAACCTGTGATGCTGAAAATGCAGCCGTATATCCAATCGAATTACAAATCCCTGCCATAATTAAAACAAAGATACTGCCTCCAAATATTGAATCCAGAGATCCCATTATCATTAAAGAAATAGCTGAAATAAATAACCCTATCATCATCATTACATGAGTTCCCCATTTATCAGAAAGTTTTCCAAAAGGAATTTGTAAAATAAAAACAGGTAAAATAAATAGTGGCATAATGAATGCAACAAAAGATCCCAATTCATACTGAAATCTCTCTAAAAATATCGGCTGATATGTGATTGCCATGGTATCCCAAAAACTAAAAAACATCACCATCACACATGACAAAAAAAATGCATATCGTGTATGTATAGAAAATGCTTTTCCAATTATTCCAAACGATGAAGAAATTTCTGTTATAATTTCTTTTATATGAAAATCATGTTTTGGAACTGCTACTCGCTTTACTTCATTATCGTTTGCAAGAATATCTAACAGCAAAAGCCGTGCTTCATTTAAAAATTTACTACTTATTTTTGAAATCTGATGAGTAGATTTTTTAGCATTTTCAGGAAGCTTATTTATTTCTGTTGCAATTTTAGATGATACAGCTTTGGAAACATGCAATACTTTATTTCTTAATTCAGAACTCTCTTTGCTTAATTTTTTTTGTATATCCTCTGTATTTCCAATATTTTTTAAAATTTCTTTCCAATCTATTCCATTCTTTTCAGAAAATTCTAAAATCACATCTCTATCTTTTTTATTTTGAAAATTATGCTTAAAGTAAATAAAAACTGCAACTAAAAAAAGTCCTAAAAAAAATTGAGTAGTTATTGTTCCAAAAACGAGTAATAGTCCTCCAACAATAATACCTGCGAGCATTCCCAAACTTTCTGCTATTTTTTTTTGTGAAAATTCACGCCCTTCTGTTTCTGGTGTTGAGTTATTTAATATTATTGTGGTCATTGTAATATCAGAAATATCAAATGCCCACACATAAATAAATACGGCTAAAATAACAAATGCTCCACTATTCAATACTTCCAATAACAATGATCCTCCTAAAAAAATAAAAACAGAGAATAATAATCCTGCAATAGAAATAAGCAATAGGGTTTTTGGTTTTACTGTCTCCTGCATATATAACCATATTCCATTTAAAAAAAGACCAAGAATATTAGCAATAGCAAGAATTATCCCCACCAAAAAAATTGCATTTTGGTTTTCTGGAAATTTTTCCATAATAAACAATGCGATTGAATACGACATAACCGTATACACAAACATAAATGCAAAGGCACCTAAATAATACATAAGCTTTTGCTTTGTTTTAATAGTCGTTGTTTTCAATACTTTTAAAACTA
>CAMZKZ010000041.1 GCA_947311645.1 uncultured Candidatus Altimarinota bacterium
TAAACACTTTGGGTGATTAGCTCAGTTGGCTAGAGCATCTGGTTTACACCCAGGAGGTCGGGAGTTCGAATCTCTCATCACCCACCATTGATACTTTTAAGCAGATTATTGGGTAATCTAAATAACCAATAATTTATAAAACGCCTTATACTATAAGGCGTTTTTTTTATACTATTTATTTTCTTTATATATTCTATATGGTGTATTACGGAATTTTAATAGCATTACTTTCCACTCTCTTTGGGCAATTTTTTCGATTTGAAATTTCTGGTGGTGCTTTTTTATTTTTAGATCTTTTTCTTCCTGCTTTATTTTTAGTATGGTGTCTAAAAATATTGCTTCAAAAAAAAAATATTTGGAAAGCGTTAAAACAATATCCATTGTTTTTTGAAGGTCTCATCGTTCTTGTTCTCTTTTTTATATCGCTTTTACTTTCTGGGGTATATCTTTCTCTTTCAGATTTTTTAATAAGTGGCTTTTATTTATTTCGATATACTTTTCTCTTTTTATTTTCAGTTATTGTCTATAGTGAATATTCTGCATATAAAACAGATAAAGATAAAATTTCTTTACTTACAGTAATAGTATCTATTGCTGTTACACTCAGTATTCTTGGATTTATACAACTCTATATATATCCAGATTTTGGAGCAATGGCAGAAAAAGGATGGGACCCACACATAGGAAGGTTGCTTTCAACATGGTTTGATCCAAATTTTTTAGGAAGCTTTTTCTCATTTATTCTTGCAATTCTTGCTGGTATTTTTGGTGTATATACAAAACAGTACCCTATTTTTTCATGGAATATTACAGATAATAAAAAGAATTTTTTAACCCATTATAATAAAAATATCACACTTATTTTTATACTTATTACAATTGTATTATTACTTGCACTGCTTCTTACGTATTCACGGTCTGCACTTCTTGCATTTGTTCTTCCTGCCTTTTTTTTAGGTATTATTTATTTTAGAGGACTTCTGTTAACCCTCTCTTTAGCAATTATACTCTTACTCCCCTTTTCTCCACGAGCGACAGAACGAATTACTGATGGAATTAATTCAGCTATTTCTCTTACCGAAAAAGATTCCATGTTTGTTCCAGACCCAACGGCACGCTTGCGTGTAGAAAACATGCAACAAGGAGTATCATTATCTGCAGAAAACTTTTGGACAGGAATTGGATTTAATACTATTCGACTCTACAAAACAAAAAATATTCATTCATCTGGTGGATTTGACAGTTCGCTTTTAACAACCTTGGTAACATCTGGAATTTTTGGACTGATTGCATTTTTATTTTTCTATTTTCGATTAGGAATAAAACTTTTATGGAAAGCTCGCGAATATAAAAATAGTACCAATGAAACAAAGCATAGTACTATTTTATATGGTGCAACTGTTGGATTTTTAGCAAGCTTTCTTGGAATATTTGCACAAAGTTTTTTTATAAACTCTTTATATTATTCATTTTTTATTCTTTTTATATTTGGAATAAGTGGTCTTCTTTTATCGAAAAATAAATAATCCTATATTACCTCTACTCTATGAAATCGAGAGAGTCGTGGAGCTATATTATAATTTTCATGAATTTCCTGTGCATCTATCCGCTTATAAACATATTCAACTTCAAGTGTTCCAAACTCTTCCATATTTTCTTTTTTTTGCAGTAAAAAGGTAAGATAGAGTATTCCTCCTACCAACATTACTGGTAATAAAATAACATGAAGCTGTATTACAGAATTTCCAATAGTAAACGATGGATTTTGATGCATAGCAAAATCATATAACCCATGTAATACCGTTGCAATTACCAATCCTGTTATAATCATTCGTTCTCGAAAAACAGATGCACGCTTAAAATGTAAAACGCGATGGATAAGATTTGCGAACCAAAATGTTTTTTTATATTGTGTATACTGGTATTGCATATATGGTTTCGCAAATAATGCAAGACCATAAAAATATCCATAAATTGCAGAACAAATAATATGTACAAATACTACAAAAATAGAACGCTGAATCGCTAATGTCCAAAAATTTGAACTTAATCCGCCACTTAAAAACTCTCTATAAAAATAGGCAATATTTTCCAAAAATGCAAATCCTAATGCAGCAACAATAGATAATTCAATTGCTTCATCTATACTGGAAATAATATTTTTATCCGCTTTTACAACAGCATAATGTTTTAAAACTTCTTCTAAAAACCCCACTGCCATATATGAAAAAAACGAAATAAGTACTGCCCCTGTTACCAGTGATGCAATATTTGCTTTAAAGTTATATGCCTCTACTCCAAAAAATATAAAATTTAATGGCGAATCTCCCCAAAACGATTGGTATAATAAAATAAATCCTGCAGACATCATTCCAAAAATAAATGTGAGTATGATATACCACAGATCTTTTTCTGCTTTTTTCAAAAAAATCATCATCCATATTCCAATAGGAATAAGTGCAATAATTATGCAAATAAAAAATTCTATAGGATAGTGTTTTGCTTGTAAAAAAATATCTAACATTGTGTAATAATATATGTATTGGTATAAGAAAAAATTCTAATAAAAATCCTTTCTATATATTTTATAACATTATAAATATAAAAGCAAGCTTATATTGTTTTTTCTAATCCTGAAATTGTTGTGATTTGTGTAATCACTATATTTGGATTTTCCCCAGAAAGCTGTATATTTTTTTCTGATAATTCATGAAGAAGAGCCGTATACCCTGTTTCCGTAAGCTTTGGAAGTATTGCCTTTGTAAATCCTAATTTATAGGCTTCTTGCAGTCTTTTTGCAATATTATTAACGGATCGAATTTCTCCAGAAAGACCAATTTCTCCAAAAAATACTGTTGTATCGGGTAATGGTTTTTTTCGTTTTGAAGATAGTAATGCTGCAACAATTGCCAAATCTGCCGATCGTTCTTTAATTTTTAAGCCTCCAACAATATTTATAAATATATCGTTATTTTCAAGTTTTACAGATGTGTATCGAGCAATAACGGCAAGTAAAATTTCTAATCGATTTGAATCGAACCCACTATTTGATCGCTTTGGATAACCGAATGCTGTTGGATTATTTAATGCCTGAATTTCTATTAAAAAAGGACGAGAACCTTCTACCCCTACATAAATAGCACTTCCAATAGCATCTCGCAATCGTCCTGATAAAAAACTTGCCGAAGGATTTTTTACTTCTTTCATTCCAGATGCATGCATAGAAAACACGCCAATCTCTGATACATCTCCAAAACGATTTTTTCGTGATTTTAAAATTCTAAAATCACTTCCGCTCTCTCCTTCTAAATGCAGCATTGTATCAACCAAATGTGCCATTGTTTGCGGTCCTGCCATTTCTCCTGTTTTTGTAACATGGCCAATTAAAACCGTTGGAATATTGTGTTTTTTAGAAAGCAGCATAATTCTTTCTGTAACTGCAACATTTTGACTCACCGATCCAGACATCGATTCTACCTCAAGAGAAGCAAGTGTTTGAACGGAATCAAATAAAATAAATCCTGTATTTTCAATATCAAGACTTTCAATAGCAGTTTCTAAAATACTTTCCGAAAGTAAAAATAAATTTTTTGGTGGATTTTGTGTAATTCTATACAGCCTATCTGTTATTTGACTTTCTGATTCTTCTCCAGAAATAATTACAACTTTTTGTGTTGGTATTTTTTCTGCTATTGCTAAACACGCCTGCAAGGAAAGAGTAGATTTTCCAATTCCTGGGTCTCCTGTTAAAAGAGTAATACTTCCTTTAAAAAATCCATTTCCAAGCACTCTATCAAGCTCTGAAATACCAGTAGTAATGCGTATATTTTTTTCTAATGAACTCTTTTGATTCCGAATAATATCAAGAGGAGAAAGTAATGTTTTTTTTATTTCTCCATTACATCGTTCAGAAATTTTATGCCCGAGTTTTTCTTGAGTTTTTTTAGAAATTTTTACTTCTTTAAACTCTTTTAAGGTATTCCATTCTTTACATGCAGAACACTGCCCTGCCCATTTTGCTTGTACATCTCCACATTCTTGACAAAGATATTGTATTGTATTTTTTGCCATGATTTGTAAAGAAAAAAGGTATTAAGGTATTATCGTTACTCATTTTATAATGATTTTTTTCTGGAAATATTATAAAATTTCAATTATTTTATACTGATGAGTTGTTCCTTTCAATATTTTAATGTTTTTATTGAGAGTTTTTTTAAAAAATTTTATAAGCTCTTTATTCGCTTTTCCTTTTTCTGGAAGAGCAGAAACTGCAATTTTTTGTATACCATCTGGCAATATTTCTCGTAATTCTGTTTTTTGTGCATTTGGAATTATTTTAACGGTAATAATTTTTGACATAAAAAAAATAAACAAAACACAGTAATTATTTATCAGCTAAAAACTTTTCTACTCGAGAAGCTCCAGCACTTGCTTCTAAATTTTCGTTTAAGTAAATAACTTTTGTATTATTTTTTCCAACTTTTTCCAGTGTTTCAATTCGTGCAGAATCCAACAAAAATTTTAAAATATCTTTTCCTGTAAGGGATTCATCTGATGCTTTAATTTCTTCTATAGAATCTTTAAACCCTTTGGAAATAGCCATTCGTTGTTCAGCCATTCCTTCTCCCAATAATTTTTTCGATTCTTTATCTGCCTCTGCCTCTTTTACCATTGTAATTCGTTTTGCTTCTGCTTCATTTAATGCAGCTTCTTTCATTTTTTCCGTTTCTATTATCCTATTTAATGCCTTCAAAACAAGTTGATCTAATTCAATATCTTGTACTTGAATTGAATCAAGAGTGTATCCAAATTGATTTAATTTAATTCGCAAGGCTTCTTCAATAGCATCTCCCATTTCATGTCGCTTTGTATAAATTTCTTTATGAGTAAATGTTGAAATCATTGCACGAAGTTGTTCATCTATTGTTGCACGAATTAATATTTCTGGATTATCAATTTCATATACCGATTGATAAATACTTTCATCATCATTTTTTACAAAATATACAACATTTAATCCAATCGCAACCGAAACATTGTCTCCAGTAAGACCATCTACCGCAACATGAAAATTTGTTTTATATAAATCTTGGTCTTTTGTCCATTCTAAAAACGGAATAATAACATTAAACCCTGGTCGTAAAATTCGATTATACTTCCCAAGAAATTCTACAATTTTTACTCTATTTTGACGCACAATTCGTACCCCTAAAAAAAGTAATAAAATATCAAAAAATATCCCAAGAACTACACCATCTATACCAAAAACCAGATAAAACAAAACAGGAAAGGTTACAAATAAGCCAAGCAATACTATTTTCATATAAAATAATGTAAAAGAAATAACAGGAATAACAAAGAGAGTATACAGTATTTTTCGCTAAAAAAATATAAAATTAATCTTCTGTACGCAATGGATCGGTTTCTGTAATAGCCTTTAAATCTCTCATTGGATTATGTTTTGAAAAAACCTTATTTATAAAATAAAAAAGAAAAGTTGATACTCCAACGGCTGTAATTAAATCAAATAGAATAGTAAGAATAATAGTAAGAATAATTAAAAACATTTCTCGATGGGTTACAAAAATATTTTCTTCTTTATGAGATGAAAATATTTTATCTGTAAAATTTAATTTCCCCGAAATCAGTTCACCAATATAGAGTGAAAATGGCTTTATATCTAAAACATCATATCCTACTTTAAATAAAATTCCAGAAAATACGGCCTGCGGAATAAACCCTAAAATATCCTGAAAGAGTACTAATTCTATCAATACAAAAACTCCAACCATAACTCCTGCAAGACGCATTGTTGCATTTTCTTTTATAAGTAACACAGAACGAATTGTTGCTTGTGCACCTGGAAGCCCTCCAAAACTTGCAACTGCTGCTGTTGCAACTCCTTGAGCCATTAATTCTTTTGACCGAGCAGTTGGCTCTCCCAACATTTTATCTAAAATTAAACTGGTTAATAATGTATCTAAATAAATTAAAATAGATAATTGAAAAGCAAAAGGAAGAGCAAGTAATAATATTTGAATTGAAAAATCTGAAAGTGTTGGTAATTGTGCCGAAAATAATGATGTAATATCAGAAAAAGAATTTAAGCTTTGCCCTAATACAATTTTTTCTATATCAAAATGTAATACTGATGCAAGAACTGTCATTATTATAAGAGTAAATAATGTTCCTGAAATATAATTTTTATACTGTGGAAGATATTTATTTGCAAGAAAAGGAATAGCAAATGATAACACAAGGGTTCCTCCTATAATACAAAAGTTTTGTACAAACTCTCCTTCAAATGGTGTTTTTCCTCCAAGTCCAAAAAGTTTTTTTGTTTGATCTATCCAGATAAGCAATGCAATACCATTCATAAATCCCGAAACTACAACATTTGGAATATATGTAATATATTTCCCAAATCTAAACAAAGCCATAATCAATAATATTCCTGCTGTTAAAAACAGAACAATATTTACAAAATGGTCAGGATTCGCGGTTGGAATAGATTGTAAAAGTTCATCATGTGCAAATCCAACAACAATAGCAGTAATAACTGTTAAAGGAGCTGTTGGCCCAGAACATTTCACTCGTGTTCCTCCTATACTTGCTGTAATGATTACCGCTATTGCAGCTGAAAGCATTCCAACAAATGCACCCCTTTCCGACAAAATTCCTAGCGCTGCACCAAGACTTAATGCAACAAAACTCACTGTTAATCCAGCAAGAATATTTGTAATGCTCTCAGAAAAGGATACTGTATTTTTTTTCATGTTATGTTATAATAATAAAATGCTATTGTTTCAAAATGCACTATACTATAATTTTCATATTTTAAACAAATATAATATTTCTTATAAGACTCCTTTAGTAGAAATAATATCATTTCCTGAAACTTTTACTGCATCTCGCAAACATCGTGCAAAGGCTTTAAACGAAATTTCTACTATATGATGCGTATTTTCTCCTTCAAGTTTCATATTCATATTTATCCCCGACGCAATACAAAAGCTTTGATAAAAATGCTTGAGTAATTCTGTTGGAAAATCTCCTACATATTCCCGCAGTGGTGGTGCAGAAAATATAAGTTCTGGTCGTGCTGAAATATCAATCGCAACGGTTGCTAATGCCTCATCCATTGGTAATATTTTTTGCAAAGATACACTATCTGCATATCTCCCAATTCCCCTTTTATCACCAAGTGCTTTTTTAAAACATGTTCCCAGTGCAATTGCTACATCTTCTATTGTATGATGCTCATCTATTTCTAAATCTCCTGCACAGACAATATGTAAATCGAAATTTCCATGTTTTCCAATCTGCTCTAGCATATGGTCAAAAAAATGAAGCCCAGTATTTATAGTATACTTTCCAGCCCCATCTAAATTGAGATCAATAGAAATTTCTGTTTCCTTTGTTTTTCGTGAATATTGTGCTGTTCGTGGTTTATGTAAAATTTCATCTGCAATATATTTCCATGAAAATTCGTCTCCTGGCTTTGCATCAAAATCTATTTTATACCCTTTCACTCCAATATTTTTTGCAAACCCTAAATCGCGTTCACTATCACCAATCATATAAGAGTTTTCAAAATCTATCTTTCCTCTATTCTCTAAAAGATATGAATCAACCATTCCAGTATGCGGTTTTCTGCATGTGCATCCATCATCTTCAAAATGCGGACATTCAAAGATTTCTGAAAATTCTATTTGCTCTGTTTGTAAAATATGAAACAGTTTCGTATTTATATTTTCATAATTTTTTCGTGGATTTGAATCAGTATCCAATCCATCTTGATTTGTAACCAAAACGAGTTCGTACCCTGCTTCTACAAAGCGTTTTAATGATGAGATAAGATTTGGTAATACAAACATTTCTTCAAGTGTATTAACTTGAAATGTAATTGGTGGTTCAAAAATTAATGTTCCATCTCTGTCTAAAAATAAAATTTTTTTCATGTTTTTTAAAAGTATAAATTGTATAACTATTTTCTTCTTACAACAACTGCATGTTTATGTGCATCAAGACCTTCTTCTTCTGCCATAATTTCTATAGTATCTCCTAAATTTTCAATTCCTTGTGCTGAAATATGCTGAAAGGTTATCCATTTCCCAAAACTTTCCACCGATACTCCCGAAAAACTTCGAGCAAATCCACTGGTTGGTAAGGTATGATTTGTTCCACTCGCATAATCTCCTGCTGATTCTGGAGTAAATTCTCCACAAAATACCGATCCTGCATTTATAATTTCTGGAAGTAATTTTTTCCATTCAGCAACATGTAAAATTAAATGCTCTGGTGCGTATTCATTTGAAATTTGAATAGCTTCTTCTCGTGTTTCACATACCACAATAAAACTTGATTGTAATGCTTGTATTGCGACTTCATTTCGTCCCAATTGTGCAAGTTGTTTTTCTATTTCTTGCAATGTTTCTTGTGCAACAATTTCTGAAGTAGTAACTAACACCGCTTGCGAATCTGTTCCGTGCTCTGCCTGTGAAAGTAAGTCTGATGCAATGAATTCTGGATTTCCTGTTTCATCTGATAATACTAAAACTTCACTTGGTCCTGCTGGCATATCAATTGCTGTATGCCCTGAAATTTTCATTTTTGCAGCAGTAACAAAAGAGTTTCCTGGTCCAAAAATTTTATCAACTTTTGGAATTGTTTCTGTTCCGTGTGCCATTGCGAAAATTGCTTGCGACCCACCAACTTTATAAATTTCTGAAACACCTGCAATATGTGCTGTTGCTAAAATTGCAGGATGCACTGTTCCATCTTTTTGCGGAGGTGTGCATAAAACAATTTTTTTACACCCAGCTATTTGAGCAGGAATTGCCAGCATCAATAGTGTTGAAAAAAGTGGTGCTGTCCCTCCAGGAATATATAATCCCACTTTTTCGATTGCACGAAATTCTTGCCAACATTCTACTCCTGCAGTTGTTTGCACTGTTTCACTTTTTGTTCGCTTTTGTGCGGTATGAAACAGTGTAATATTTTCATGTGCTTTTTGTATTGCTTCTATAAGTTCTGGTTTTTCCATTTCTATAGACGCAACCGCTGTAGAAATTTCTTCTGGAGATACCGAAAAATTATTGAGCCGTACTCCATCAAATTTTTCTGTTAATGCTTTTAATTCTCCATCTCCATTTTTCAAAATATTGTTTTCTATTTCTGAAACAATTTCAAAAACTTTACCGTAATCAATTCCAGATCGTTTGCACAAATCTTGTAATGTGAATGTATTTGTAAACTTTTGAAAAGTTGGATTTGCAAAGTTTTCCGATATATTTTGTATATATTTCATATTTTCTGGTTAAATAATAATTTTTGAGCGTTTGAATTTTCTAAAGCGTTTTTAAAAGAGTGATAAGTGCAAAGTTTTCTTCTGGTGTTCCCACAGAAATTCGCAAACAGTTTTCTAAAAATTGTTTCTTTCCAAAATTTCGTACAACAATTCCTTTATTTTTCAATTTTTCATATATAATATCCGCATCAAATTCTGGAGAAATTCGTACTAAAATTGAATTTGCATACGAAGGGTATACATTTGCAAACAATGGATTTTCTCCAGTTGTATAGTTTTTACATTCTTCTTGCAAATAGTGCAGTTGTGCAACTAAAACATTTCTTTGTTGATACACTTTTTCTTTATTGTTTAATGCATTATTTACTGCATTTGCTGTTAATATATTCACATTATACGGTGCTTTTACTGCCTGAACCATCGCAATTACATCTTTATGTGCAAACATTTTTCCGCATCGTACTCCAGCCAATCCCCACATTTTAGAAAATGTTTGCAATACAATCAGTTTTGGATATTTTTCCAAAAATTTAAGCGCTGAATGCTTTGAAACAAAATCTATATATGCTTCATCTACCACAACCATTCCAGAAAAATTATCTAATATTTTTATTAATTGCTTCTCTGCAATAATATTTCCCGTTGGATTATTTGGGTGACACAAAAAGAGAAGTTTGATATTATTTTTATTTTCTTCTGTCGCTTCGGTATTATCCGCAAGTAAAATTTTTGAAACAACTTCATCTGTCATTTCAAAGCTCGTAGCATCAAGTGAAATATCAAGCACATTTACATTATTTACGCCAGCACTCACTGCATACATTCCAAATGTTGGAGACGAAATACAAATAGAATCTTTGCTTGGTTCGCAAAAAATTCGTACCAATAAATCGATAAGCTCATCGCTTCCATTTCCTAAAATTAAATTTTCTTTTGTAAGACTACATGAAAACTGACTAATTGTTGCTTCCACAATTTTTTCTCGTAATTCATCGTGCATCACTTCTGGATACCTATTTTTCCCGTTATTTTCAAATGGATTTTCGTTTGCATCTAAAAATGTATATGTTTGTCCATTATTCACAAATTCGTCTCGTGCAGAAGAATATGGAGAAAACTTTTCTAAATGTTTTCGAAACGGAAACCGTGTTGTTATTTCTGTAGACATAATTTATTAAGTAAAATATTGTATCCTCCTTCTCCCATTTGATTTTTCCATTGATTTACTCGTGAAACAGTAGTTGCAGAAAGCCCTGTTTTTTCTGCAGTTTTCCGCACAGAATCTCCTCCATTTAAAAGCTTTGCAGCTTTCCATCGTTTTGACATTTCTGTAAGTTCGGAAATTGTACACAAATCTCTAAAAAATAAAGAAAATTCTTCTGGTGTTTCCAAATGGCTTATATCAGAAAAAAGCTCTGATAATTCTGTTGTTTTCCATTTATGCATATAAATATAAAAAAAATAAGCGTGTTAATACATTAATACACTTCTATTTTTTTTACAAGAAAAAATAAAGAGATGAACATTCAAGGTTATATTAGACAACTTTGTAAAAATCTATAAATTTTTATCATTAAAAACAAATTTTAATTGACAAAAGTCAAATAATGTTTTAATATTTTCGTACAAAAACAATATATTTACAAATATCACACATACATATGGCTACTTTTCCCAACAACTCAGAAGAAAAAGAAATACTTATTGGTTTTATAGAAGAATCAGAGGTACAAGATTTTTCAACAAACATAAAATATAAAGAAAAAGTTGTTATTGCCTCAGTGGTGGTAAGTGCTCTTGTAATAGCAGGAGTGTTTGTATATGCAGTGCCAACTTTTATTTCAAGCGAACATAAAGAACAAATGACATATCGTGCAAGTATCAGCGAACATGCAGAAGAAGAAAAAGAAAAGACAGAAATTCTTCATGCCACATACGGAGAAGAATAATAGAGTGTTTATGTATCACCTTTTGTATATTTTGAAGCACCACTAAAAGCAGTATCCAACTGACCAAACATAAGCATAAACGAAAACCCAATAACGATAAATGCAATAATAACTATTGCAGTAATAGTTCCACCAGTTCCAAAAAATCGTTCTGCAAACGACCACTTCCCCATCGTTTTATATAAATAAAAACGATACTTAATAAGAGAAAAACCCAGTGCTAAACCAAGTAATCCATATAATATATCCATATTATTTTTCTATAAAAAAATCTAACTCTATTACTCTTCTGTAATTATTGAGTTTTTATCAATATCTGCAGGGCGAACGCTAAAATTTTCTATATTTCCCAAACGAATTGTAGAATCCTTTAATCGAGAAGAAATTTGTAAATCACCACCGTCTTCAACAATTATTTTTGATTCTTTTACATATGAAGCTTTTAAAACAGCTCCTTTTTTTACAGTAATAGTAGAGTTTTTTATATACTCATTAATCTCTGTAATTCCAGACTCTATAACTAATGTTGAGCTTTTTACCGATTTAAATTGTTGATTTGTTCGAATTTTGGCATTTTTATTTTTTACTTTTTGTGTAGATGCACCTTTAATAACAACAACAGATCCGTCTTCTTTCACAAAAATTTCTTCTGTTAAATCTGGACGATCTACATGTGCTGTATTTACTGGCAATGCTTGTGGGGAATCAGATTCCATACACCCAGAAAATCCAAAAACACAAAACGATAGTAGGGCTATTTTTTTAATCATATTTTTAATAAAAGTAATATTTATAATAATGTTGCTTGTGAATCAGGCTTATCTTCTTCAGTATCATTTTCATCTTCTGCATTTTCTATACGAATAAGCGAAACAGAAGAAATTGCATCTCCTGCAGGGAGTCGCATCAAAATTACACCTTGAGTAGATCGTCCTTGAGAAGGAACTGATGATGATGATAAACGAATTGCTTGCCCAGATTTTGCAGAAAGAATTAAATCACATTCTATGTTTTCTTCTAATATTTTTGCAGAAACAACTAATCCTGTTTTTTTTGTAACATTTGCTGTTTTAACTCCTGCACCACCTCTTCCTTGCTTACGATATTCAGATACTTTTGTCATTTTTCCAAGACCATTTTGCATGACAACCAACATAGTAGATGCAATATCTCCAGCTTTCACAATATCCATTCCAACAACTTTGTCTGATATTTTAAGTTTAATTCCTCGTACTCCTGCAGCAGTTCTTCCCATGCTTCTAATTTCATCTGCTTCAAATCGAATTCCTTTTCCTTCGCTTGTAACAATCATTATTTCATCTCCATTATTACACGGTTGTACCCATCGCAATTGATCTCCATCTTTTAATCCAACTGCTTTTAATCCATTTTGCCGAATATTTGCAAATAACTCTGTTTCTGACCGTTTTACAACTCCACCCTCGGTACAAAAGAATAAATATTTTCCTGTGTTTTTTGTAGTATCCAAAATAGAGGTAATTGTTTCCCCGTCTTGCATATTTAAAAAGTTTACAACAGCTTTTCCTTTTGCAGTTCTTGTTGCTTCAGGAATTTCATATGCAGGAAGTGAAAATACTCGACCATATGATGTAAAATACAATAGATTATTATGATTTGATGTAAAAAGAGAAATCATAAGTTCGTCATCACTTTTTGCTGCAGACCCTTGTTTTCCTTTTCCACCTCGTGCTTGTGATTTATATGAATCAGGAGAAAGTCTTTTAATATATCCACTTTGTGAAAGTGTAACAATCATTGGTTCATTTGGAAGAATATCCTTTGCAGAAATTTCACCAAGCGCATGATCAATAATTCTTGTTTTTCGTTCATCTCCATATTCATCTTTAATTTCAAGAAATTCTGTTACCATTATTTCTTTGATTCGCTCTGGTCTTGCTAAAATATCTAAACAATCTGCAATAAATGCTAATTTTTCTTTTAGCTCATCTTCTAGTCGTTTTCTTTCTAAACCTGCTAATGCTTGTAGTCTCATTGCTAAAATTGCATTTGCTTGAATTTCAGAAAAATGAAATAACTCTATCAATCGTTCTCGTGCAATATCTCTGTTTTCAGAAGAACGAATCAAGGCAATAATTTCATCTATATGATCAAGTGCTTTTGTTAATCCTTCTAATATATGTGCTCTTGCCTGTGCGATACGAAGCTCATATTGTGTTCGTCGCGTAATAACAACTTTTCGATGATCAAGAAATTCTTCTAAAATTGAAATTAAATCAAGTAATTTGGGCTGTCGTCCATTGTCTACAAGTGCAATAAAATTACACCCAAATGAAGACTGAAGTTGAGTATTTTTATAGATCAAGTTAAGTATTTTTTTCGGAAATGCATCTTTTTTCAACTCTATTACAATTCGAATTCCTTCTTTATTTGATTCATCTCGAAGTGCAGATACTCCTTCAATTATTTTTTCTCGTACAAGATGTGCAATTTTTTCTACCAGTGTTGCTTTATTTACTTGATACGGCAACTCACTAATAATAATTTGTGCTTTTCCTGTTCGTGTTTCTGAAATTTCTGCTTTTCCACGCATTACAATTGAACCTCTTCCTGTTGCATATGCAGTCTTAATTGCCTCTTTGTCATAAATTTCTCCAGATGTTGGGAAATCAGGACCTTTAATAAACTGCATAATATCTTCTAGTGTTGCATCAGGATTTTCTGCTAAATGCAATAATCCATCTATAACCTCTGTTAAATTATGCGGTGGAATATTTGTTGCCATACCTACAGCAATCCCCATTACCCCATTTAATAAAAGGTTAGGAACACGCGAAGGAAGAACTGTTGGCTCTTGTTGAGAACCATCATAATTTTCTTGATATGTTACAGTATCTTTTTCAATATCTGCAAGAATCGTTTCTGTAATAGGTTGCATTTTTGCTTCTGTATACCGCATTGCGGCTGCATTATCTCCATCAATTGAACCAAAGTTCCCTTGTCCATTTACCAGCATATACCGCAAAGAGAAATATTGCGCCATACGAACCATTGCCTCATAAATAGAACTGTCTCCATGTGGATGATATTTCCCCATTACATCTCCAACTACAGTTGCAGATTTTCTAAATTTTGCTCGCGAAGTAAGCCCATTTTTATGCATAACATATAAAATACGCCGATGAACTGGTTTTAATCCATCTCTAACATCTGGGAGAGCTCGAGAAATAATCACACTCATCGCATATGAGATATATGATTCTTTCATTTCTGTACATACATCTCGTGAAATGAGACGCGGATCATGTACTTCTGGAAGGTCTAAACTTTGGCTTTCTTGGTTATTATTCGTCATTTAATTTATATAAATTAATACATCTGAAATCATAGTAGCATATAAAATATTTTTTTTGTAATTATAAAATCTTCATGATAGAATTTTTACAATATACTTCTTCAATATATAAAATATATGACTGATACAAAACAACTTTCTTTTCAAGAAATTATTTCTTCTGTTGAAGAATTTCATGACGCATTTGGTATTGAAAATAAATATACTCCAACTCTTACAGATAAAGACACTGCAATGTTGCGGTACAAACTTATGAGAGAGGAAAATGAAGAATATTTAGAAGCATGCGAAAATAACGATATTGTTGAAATTGCAGATGCACTTGGAGACCAGCTTTATATACTCTGTGGAACAATTTTAAAACATGGATTACAGGATAAAATAGAAGAAGTATTTACAGAAATACAACGAAGCAACATGTCTAAATTGGACAAAAACGGAAAACCTATTATAAACGATGGAATTATTGATTCAACTCGACCAGTAGGAAAAGTTTTAAAAAGTGATCAATACTCGAAACCAAATATTACAGATATTTTACACAAATAAAGACTCACATGAATAGAAACAAATCTCTTCGATGGATTCAATTTTTCCGATATATCGTTACTGGAACACTTACGACACTTATAGATCTTCTTGTTTTTCACACCTTATATATACGGTTTGATTATTCAAAAAATACTGCTGTTATTTTTGCTTTTATTTTAGCACTTTTATTTAGTTTTATAGTAAATAAAAAATGGACATTTAAGGGAAATCAAGAAAATACCCATACCAATTGGCATGTTTCGCAATTTATAAAATTTATTTTTGTTGCAGGGTTTGGACTCTTAATAACACTTCTCTGTGTGCATATATTTATAAATATATTGGAACTTCCCCCTATTCTTTCAAAACTTGCTGCTTCTGCTGTTGTATTTGTTTGGAACTTTCTTGCAAATTCTTTCTGGACATTTAGAACCACTACAGAAGAAACTTCTATAAAACCATTACTTCCCGAGAAAAAATCTTTTCCATTTGAACTTTCTATTGTTATTCCTGCATATAATGAATCAGAAAGAATTATACCAACCTTACAATCAGCCCTACAATATTTTATATCTCAAAATATAAACTTTGAAATTATTGTAGTAGATGATGGAAGTTCGGATAATACCGCAGACATTTGTACCGAAATTTTTACATCAACACAACATCCATCTCATTATAAAGTTATTCAGCTTTCTCAAAATAAAGGAAAAGGATTTGCAATTAAAACAGGAGTACTTGAAAGCAAAGGACGCCATATTCTGTTTTGTGATGCAGATGGTGCAACACCATTTCACCAATACAAAATATTACGAGATGCAATGCTCTTTTCTGAAATAGCTATTGGGTCACGATATAAAGACCGAAGTACTGTAGAAAAAAAACAACCACTTTATAGAATTATAATTTCTCGAACGGTAAATATTATTGCACAAATATTTATTATTGAAGGAATTGCAGATACACAATGTGGATTTAAATTATTCCGAAATGATGCTGGAAAACGAATTTTTAAAAAACAAAAAATCGAACGATTTGCCTTTGATATAGAATTTCTTATGCTCGCAAAAACATACGGATATAGAATCTCTGAAATTCCTGTAATATGGATAGATAAAGATGGGTCAAAAGTAAATGGATTACGCGACGGAATGCGTATTTTACGAGATTTTGTTTTAATTAAGTTTTATATGATGTTTGGATTTTATAAAAAAAACTCTGAGTAATATCAGAGTTTTTTTATATTTTCTGGGGCTGCGCCACTTTTTAAACTTTTTGCTAATTTTACTGCCTTTAGCGGTGTCATATATGAAAACTGCGTTGTTTTCTTTTTTGCAGGTTCTTCAACTCGTATATTTGAAGCTTTTTTACATCTCCCTTGGCATACATGGCTTTTTTTATATGTAATTCCATTGTTTTCAAATTCTTCAACAGAGGGGGGTATATCATTTTCGTTACACATACGCTCCCAAATATATGGACCATAATGTTCTCCGCATGATTTTTTACTTGCACAGACTGATAATATGAGTTTTCGTGGAGATTTTTTCTTTTTTGGTTTTGTTTTTTTTGTAACAGGTTTTACAATCGTATTTTTACTATTCCCTGTTTTATTCTCAGTTGTATTCTTTTTTTTCTGAGGTTTATATTTATTATTACCCTGTTCTCTCTCTCTCCCGCTCTCTCCCGCTCTCTCTCTTTTTTCCTTTTTTTCTTCTTTTATACTTCCTGTTGTCTTTGCTGTTATCTTTCTTACAGTCTTTCCTTTCGGGATTTTTTTTGTAATTTTTCTTTCAAAGGCTTCAAGTTTTTGTAATGCATCAACCTTTTTATTATCATCTACTTTGGTATTATGCTGTGTCATATGGGTAAATATGTAAATATATAATTTTATACTAAAGAGTATATTTTTAATCTTATTTTTTCTCAAGAGATTTTACTAACTGTTTAAAATAATTTCCACGCTCTTCAAAATTTTTATATTGATCAAAGCTTGATGCACTTGGCGAAAATAAACAAATCGATTTATGAGAAGAAAGAGATGCTACATGCATGAGAAGATCTTTTAGGTCTTTTTTATATATTATTGTTTTTGCTTTTTTTTCTTCTGATTGCAGGCTCTGTAATTTTTTTTCTAAAATTTTTCCTGTCTCTCCTGTTAATAAAATATTTTTCACCGATGATTCGACTATAAAATCAATTAACTCGTCTAAACACACTCCTCTATCGAATCCTCCCAATAGTATTGTTTCAAAAGAAGCATTATATATTTTTTCTAATTTTTCCATAGCACGCATTCCAGAAATAGTAGAAGATGGAATGGTTGAAATAGAATCATTTACATACAGTATTGTTTTGTTTTTACGAGGAGAAACAGGGGTAAGAACTTCTAATCTATGAGGTAGTGAGGGAAAAGAATTTACACATTGCACAAACTCATTTTCATTTTTCCATAATTCATATATATCACAAATTATTTTTACAACACGAATAGTATCTTTATGCAAAGAAATATTTTGCATACTTTCATAATATGATTTTGAATCTTCTCCAAAGTAATATTTATTTTTTCGTTTATTTGAACACTCTAATGCTGTATTTTCAAGAAATTTTTTATTTTCAATCGAAATATAATTATCAAATATTCCCTTTGTATTATCGCCTATTGTAAAAATTCTTTTTTTTGCATTAAAATAGTGCTCTGCATTTTTATAATAATCTAAATGTTCTGGGAAAAGATTTAATAATACCGCAATATATGGACCAACTGTTATTTTTTCAAGCTGATGCGATGAAAATTCATGAATAACTATTGCATCTTCTGTTATATTTTCTAGTGTATCAAAGACTGGAACTCCAATATTTCCCACCAGAAATGTATTTTTTCCAGCCGATAAAAAGAGATGATGAAGTAAGCTTGCTGTTGTACTCTTTCCCTTTGTTCCTGTAATTCCTATTGTTTGCGATCCGAAAAACTGCAGAAATAAATCTGAAAGCGAAGTAATATTAAAACGATGAATATCATCATCAGTAATATTTTCATGAAAACATGAGACACCTGGTGATTTCACTGTAATATCTGATTCTCCTAAATTTTTCAAATATCCTTCTCCTGAATATACAATAATTTCTATATTCTCTCTCTTTTGTGCATTAGTATTTTTCTGACATTGCAAGAGGTACTCATCTAAAATATCTTGAGAAAGATATTTATCAAAAATAAAAATTTTATTTATATGTATCTCTTCACGCAATTGCATTCGCAATAAAAAGGATAAAAAAGATTTTCCTTCTTTACCAAACCCTAAAATTCCAAATGTTTTATATTGAGAAAGCGAAGTAATAAGATTTTTCAATGATGAATGGGAAACATGCGACATACGAATAGATAAATTATACAAACTCTCTTTGTATTACATCAAAAAATTCACTTGGAATTTTATCAAAATTATTATTTTCAGTATCAATTTTTGTAAGCTCTTGCGCATTACATAATACTTCATACTCTTCAAACCCATCACTTGAATATGTTGTAATGTATTCTTGTAATAAAAATGGAAAATCTTCAATAGAGTCTACTTCATACTCGTATAAACTCATTCGCAATGCTAAATTTATTTCAGAATATGTTCCCACGCATTCAAAAGGCTTCACTCGCGATTCATCAACTAAGTCATGAAACATTTCTTTCATTTCTGTATTTTCGAAGAGATCTTGTCCAAAAATTTTCTTCATATTCTCTTTTCCAACAAATGGAAATAAAATAATATATGCAAATAAACATTTTGGACACGCATTACACCATATATCTTTTTTACTTCCCGCATTACAGCTCTTAAAAATTGGGTAATTTTCTGGAAACTCTGCAAATATTTTTGCAATTTGAATTTCTGATAATGGTCGTAAAAAACTCATATATTCCATGTACGGATGAATATATTTATTGATAAATGTTCTAAAATCATCTTCAAATTGCAAACTTTTTGAAAATTGATGATTTACTTTAAGACCTTCAAATACAACATTTTCTTCATTTGCACTTGATTCATTTGAAAGAAAAATATATTTCTTTTTATAAAGCAATGATGTAAGTACTGTAATAAATCCAAGCAATGCAGAAAACGGAACATGTCCATTTAAAAATCCATTTGCATTACATTCTATAATTTTTTTATCTAAAATTCGCTGAACCGCAATATTTCCAATTTTTTCATCAGATTCTTCTGCTTTTACAAATAATCGCTTTGTTGCTTCAATTGGATTTACCGCAAACAGAGTAATATTTTCCGAGAAATCTTTCTTGAGTAATTCATAACTTACAATCGAATCTTTTCCTCCTCCAATCGGAAGGAGTATTTCTTCAGAAAGCAAAATATTTGAAAGCGGTGCAAATTTTGATTCTTTTTTTTCTAATTTTTCATCTTTCCCATAGCTAAATTGAAAAAAATCATCTTGTGAAACAGCTATTTTATTCACATACATAAACTCACCCAATCCATTATAAAACAAATTTTTAAACCAATTTTCTTGATATTTATCTAAAAACCCAGTATGTATTTCAATAATTTTAGCACAAGAAATTTTCCAATAATTTACCATTTCTGCAACTCCTAAATAAAAAATTGCAGCAGAAAAATCCTCTGCAGGAAGTGTTTCTGTAGTAATTTTGGGAAGAGAGATAGTATGTGTAAATTCTAAATTTTCACAGTCTTCATTACTCGTATCTGCATGAATTGTATAACAATAAGAAATACAAAGAAGGGTATCGGATTCTATAACTTTAATTTCATCAAATGAAAATTTAGTATATTTTTTTCGTAAATCTTTAAATTTTTCCATAATAGTATTTTAGAGTTTGTTTTATCGAAACACTTGATTCATTCTGTCTGGAGACTCTAATAAAAAGTCTGCTAAGGTCATAGCAACCATACTTTCTAATACTGGAACCAATCGCGGAGGAATTGTTGGATCATGTCGTCCACCAATAACAAAATCAGAAATTTCTCCATTTGGAGTGTTTGCTTTTTGCTTTTGTGAAATAGAAGGAGTAGGTTTTACAGATACTGTAATAATAATATCATCTCCCGTTGTTAATCCTCCAGAAATCCCCTCTTTTCGTTTATTTTGCATAGATCCAACCTGATGCTTTGCCTTGCTTCCAATACCATATTCAAAACTTCTCACAGCACCACACGACATAATTCCTCTCGCTAATTCTCCTTCGATTTTTCCAAAAACAGGAGTTCCTAAATATTTTGCACAATTTTTAATACAAATAGTAATTTCTCCTCCAACACTTTCACTTTTTCTTTTTGCGTCTATTACAGCCTCTATCATTTTTTCCGCAGCTTTTTTATCTCCACAACGCACTGGGTTTTTTTCTATTTCAGCAGTATCAAAATCGGCATGAGAAATATCACAACTGTCTACTCCTGCTAAACTTGAAACATGGGCAATAATTTGTGTTGCATTATTCTCTGCAAGAATTTTCTTTGCAAATGTACCACCAATAACTCGTGCCAATGTTTCTCGTCCAGAACTTCTTCCTCCTCCTCGATGATCCCTATGTTCATATTTATAAAACCACCCCTCATCTGCATGACCTGGTCGAAATACTTCTTTTAAAAAATCGTAATCTTTTGATGCTTGATTTTGATTTCTCACAATACATGCAATTGGTGTTCCTATTGTTTTTCCTTCAAATATTCCTGATAAAATTTCTACTTGGTCTTTTTCTATTCTTGGTGTTGCCATTGCACTTTGCCCTGGTTTTCTTCTGTTTAATTCTGCTTGAATTTCTTCAGTCGATATTTCAAGACCTGCAGGACACCCATCAATAACAGCTCCAAGTGCTACACCATGACTTTCTCCAAAAGTAGTAACTCTAAAATTTCTTCCAAATGTATTCATAGTATTATATTGTTATAGTATTGTATTAACGAGACTGTTTGGTAGCAATAAAATTTTGATAACTCATTTCATAATTTGTTTCTCCTGGTAAATAATGCACAGAAGATAAACATAATAAAATAGCATTTGTGCTAAAATTTTTAAATTCATGCCATACATTTTTTCCAACATAAATAGCCTTTTGAGGAGAGTCAAGAAGAATTTCTTTTTTTCCTAATCCATCGGTATCTATAACAGCAGTACATGTCCCCGCAATACAAAGAAAAATTTCTTCTTCGATGAAATGAGAATGCGAACCACGAATCATATTTTCTGGTGTCGAATAAAGAAAATATGTTCGCTTTGGAATAAATGGAAGATTTTTATTGAATTCTATAGGAACCAATACACCTCTTTCATCTTTGTATTCTGGAAATACAAATTCATAAAACACAGAATTTTTCATTATTGTAACAAATATATGATATATCTATACTCTATCATAATTTATAAAATTCAAGCGAATAAAAATAAATCATGATAAAATAAAATTGCTACTATGTTCATGAATAAAATGAACACACTCTAATTTACTACATATTTATTTTTCAGAATGATAAACCCAAATCAAACAATAGGATTTATAACAGGAGGGCAACTTGGTCAGATGATGATTCAATCTTTTTTACCATTTCGACAAAATGAAAAAATTTTTGTTTTAGATGGAAATGAAAATTGCTCATGTGCACCATATGCAAATGAAGTTTTTACAGGGTCTAGTAAAGACTTTTCCACTGTTTTAGAATTTGGAAAAAAATGCGATACTCTTATTTTAGAATTTGAACATGTAAATATTGAAGCACTGGAAGCATTAGAGAAATTAGGGAAAAAAGTATTTTGCCAATCCAAATATATTAAAATCATACAAAATAAAGGCTTACAAAAACAGTTTTATACAGAAAATAATATTCCAACGGCATCCTATACTACTATAAAAAATAAAGAAGATTTTATACAAAAAGCACAGAACAATACAATAAAATTTCCTGTCATGCAAAAAACATTTCTTGATGGATATGACGGAGGCGGTGTTACAAAAATCAATACTATTGCAGATATTGAAACAAAAGCATTTAACACAGCAAGTATTCTAGAAGAATGCGTACATATCACACGAGAATTTTCTTTAATCTGCGGACGTGACCAACATGGAAATGAATTTCAATATCCACTTATTGAGCAATTTTTTCATGAAAAAACAAATATCGTAGACTGTATAACTTCACACTGTGAAATAGATTCTAACACACAATCTCAAGTTAAAACTATTACTCATGCAATACTCTCATCATTTACCGGTGCAGGACTTTGGGCAATAGAATTATTTCTTGATACCAATAGAATGGTGCTGGTAAACGAAATTGCTCCACGCGTTCATAATTCTGGACACCAAACTATAGAAGGAAACTACTGCTCGCAATTTGAACAATACATGCGAATTGCATTGGGGTATACAGTAGGAAATACAGAAGAAATAAAACCAAGTATCACTGTTAATCTCCTTGGTGCAGAAAAGCATTTTGGAAAAGTGCGATATGAAGGAATTGAAGAAGTAATGAAGTTAAAAAATGTCTCAGTTCATTTATACGGAAAATCTGAAACAAAACCACATAGAAAAATGGGACATATAACGGTGCAACACAACACACTAAAAGAGTGCTGGAATACTATAAAAACTATAAAACAAAGAGTAAAAGTTTATGCTTTATAATATAAATTATGCAAGAAGAGAATCAAAAAAAATCGATAATAACACATGTAGAAAAAAAAATTTATAAAAACTTGGTTCTTACGCATAAAATGCATAAAAACCAAGCAGAAGTGTATGAAAAAGAAGTATCACTCATTAAGCTCTTATTAATCATAACTACTATTTCTGTATTTATAGTTTTAATAGCTCCTATTGATTACAATATTTCATGGGGAATAAAATTTTCACTTGCACTTATTGATTTATTTTTAATTTTATATGAATCTGGATTTCGACCAGAAGAAAAACTACAAATTCATAAAAATGCCGTAAGCCAACTGCTCAATTTACGAAACACATTTGCTATTGCAATGTCAGACTATATATTGGGACGAATTAACCAAAAAGAATTTTTACATATTCGAAATAAAACATCACAACGTGCCGATAGTATTTATTCAAGCACTCCAACTGTTACGAAAAAATGTGTACAAAAAGCAAAAGAAGAAACACGAAAATATCTTAATAAAAATGCAGATTATTTGCTTACAGATATTAAACAATAGATTATTTTTTAATTTGTTTTTTTTCACACTTTGTATTTATCATTTCAGCAAGAATTGAAGCACCAATTATTAAACTCGTTCCCCACATAAGGTGTGAAGTTATTTTAATCTCTCCTAAGATAAATGATTCAACAAAAATAGTAATTAAAATTGCAATGTTGAACATGAGAAATGCTATAAACCCATCCATTCGTTTATATGCCTCAAATGTTAATAATGTCCCAAGTCCCCATAATGCCCCCAATCCTACAGCCCAAAAAATAGAAATAAATGGTAATTCTATAAAATACGAATACGAATAAAGAACCAATGGTAATGAACACAGAAAGGAAATAAAGTATAAATAAAAGTTTAAGAAATAGGCCTCATTACCTCTAAACTTTTTTGTATATTGAATTTGTGCAGTTACAAAAATAACATCGGCAAACATATAACAAATAGCATAAATATTTCCCATTAATGAATTAGCTGATCCAGAAACAAGATCTTTATAAAAAATTAAAGATGCTCCAACTCCCCCCAAAAGAAATATAATAAACATTTTTATAATATTCCCCCTTTCGTTAAAATATGAAGTTGTCGATTTCCAAAATATAAAACCGATGAGAAGTGCAAGAATAGGAGCAAAACCATTTAATAAAATAAAGCTTGTTCCAGAAGTAGATTGTGAGCTTAAAATTAAAAATAAAATCAAAGAAAGCATAGAGAGCATCATTGCTATAAAATACCAATCTATTTTTAATTTATAATTTTTTTGTATTGCCTTTTTTCCTAAAAATAATACAGAAAGAAAGGTGAAAATACTCGCACCAAGTAATAATAAAGGAGCTTGTAAGTCGAATCGAATATCAGAAAGGGGGCTATATCGAATAATTAAAGGCTCTATCCCCCAAATAATGACTGCACCAATACGCAGAAAATACCCTATTATTTTTTCTTTTTGTTTTTTTTGATACTCAGAGAGCGTAATAGAGGGGGTCTTGTTATTTGCTATCTTTTTTTGTGATACAAATATTGCTGGTAATCCCATAGAAAAAACAAGTAAAATAAGAGGAAAGTAAAAATTTAGATTATAAATATCATAATTATGCTGAAAGAATATATAAATATACCCCAACGATACAATAAAATTTATTGCAATAATAGAAAGTAATACAGATATTTTATTGCGAATAGCAGCAAAATAATTATTTAAAAATATATATGTTGAAACATTTGCCGCAAGAATAAACCCCGCACCAAAATAAAATAAAAAATGATTTTCTGATAGGCCAGAGATAAGCAATGTAAAAATCAATACGGAAATTCCTATTGGAAAAGCCAGAAAAAAAGCTATTTTCAGTAAAAATGAAATGGAAGTCGCATATGAACACATGAGTGAAGGTTTAATATTTTGTACAAATGTAATAATATTTTTTTTAGAACTTTCAACAAGCATGCTTCCTTTTATTTCCTTCCTTTCTTTTTTCATTGTAAGATTTTTAATATCCACAGATGTCTTTTCTGCAACTGCTAATACAACAGATTCTACATCTGAAAATAATGAAAACGATGAAGAAAAATGTAATTTTTGTTTTTTTACACTCTGTTTTTTTTTGGTATGCGATTTATTTTTTATATATTCTTCGTATAAATATAAGCATTCATATTCCCCTATTCTGCCTTCATAAATTCGCACATACAACTCTTCAATAGAAGAACAATTCACATCTGTAGACCGTAAAAAATCAATAGTATCACAGAGTGTATCTGTCGAACCCATTCTTTTTTCATCAAAAACAGCTTGAAGAATATTATGCCCTTTTTCTAACTTTTCATCATACGAAACACAAGAGAGCATTTCTGAAATTTTCTCCTTATACAGAAGAGAGGAATTCAACCAAGGTCGTTTCAATTGAGTCGTATTTGAAAATGAAAACTCAATAATATCATTATTTTTTACAATAGTATCCAATGGTTTTTCATGAGTATTTATACGCACTGTACTAATATTTTGAAAACGATCTGGATACAATAATATACCTGCATCGAGTGCTGTAGCCCCTCTTGCAATATAATTCTTTCCATATTCTGGATTATGAATCGTTAACTGAGGAGTTAAAAGATTATTTGTAATAGAATCAAGTGTTTGCTCAGATTCTTTATGTAAAAGAGACAAGGATCTATTTGATAATTCTTCAAGCTTATACTCTTTATTATAAACATCTATAAATGCTCCAATCGTATTTCGTTCATACATTTTTTTCGATACAATATGAACTTCAATAATTTCTGAGTTATTCAAAATATACTGTGCATGCAATGCTTGATATTTATTTATCTTTGGACGAGAAATATAATCGAGAAAAGTATATTTTTTTAAATAAAGTTGTGTATTTAAACGAGAAAATGCCATGAAACAGTCTTTTTCATCTTCTAATTCTAGAATTAAATATTTATCTCTTTTTTTTCGATTCATAAAACTATTGTATTCGAAAAAAATATGAGCATCTGGAAAAAATGATGAAAGAGTTGTAATACAAGACATCTGAGAATCCTCATTTATATCACTATTATCTATAGGAATATGTAATGCTCTTGCACATGCATTTTCTAAAAGATTTTTCAGACTCCATATACCAAGGCGTTTTGCCGATGCGACATATATAAATATTGCCTCTTGTACTTTTTTCTTTCTTTTTTGTGCATTTTTTTTCCCTGCGATTGTTATAATATTATGCAGTCTATCAAATATTTTAATAAGCAAAATACGACAATCTTGTTTTGCATAATGAAATATTTTTTCAATAGTTTTTTTTGTACGTTCTTCTTTTGTGTGCTTTTTTAAAATTTCATCACCAGGAGCACAATCTATATCCGAGACTTTACTTACTCCTTCTATCAAGGTATATACGGTTTCTCCAAATATTTTTTTCACCTTTTCTGAAATTTTTTTGCGTGCCAATACTGGTAAAACACCTTCTTCTTCATAATCCTCTATTGTATCGTGTAAAAGAGTTGCAGATAAAAAATCTACACATGGTTTATAAGGAAGAGAAAGCAATGCAACAATTAACGGGTGTGTTATAAACGCCGCACCAGACTCTCTTCTTTGTTTTTTGTGTACCTCTTTTGCAAATAAAAAAGCATTCTCGAGTTGTTTTTTAGCACTTATACTCGAATTGTAGTGAGAAAATAAAAAGATTAAATTTTGAAAAAGAAACTCTTCCCCTTTTGATTCTAGTACCTCAATAGCATCAAAATTTTCATGTGTAGAAAAAAAATCAACACTATAGTATTGATTTTTCATATTTTCTGTTATTACATCTGTAGTATTTTCTAAATTTTTCATGGTCTTATAGATAAGTACTTCTCTAAAAATTATTCAATTTATTATCTGTAATATAACAGAGTATAGCATAACATGAGTTTTTATAACAATATGGTTTCTGTAAATTATATTTCGTAATCAATAACATATTGATACACTCGTAATAGAATATTTTTATTTATAGAGAATGAATACTATACGAATTGGAATGTTTGGCTTTGGAACAGTTGGATCTAATATTGCGAAAATTCTTTTTCATCATAGAAAAGAAATAGAGAAAAAATTTCCTCATACCAATATTACTGTTAAATATATCGCAGTACGAAATAAAGTATCGAGCATAGAAAAAGCAAAACATGCAGGTATAGAAATAAGTGAAGATATTTTTACAGAAAATCATAATGATATTTGGAATGACCCAGAAATCAATTGTATTATAGAGGTTATTGGAGGCACAGGACTTGCTAAAGATATTATTTATAAAGCAATAGAAACAAAACGAAATATAATAACCGCAAATAAAGCTGTTTTAGCTGAATCAGGAAATGAAATCTTTTCACTCGCAAAAGAAAATAATGTAAAAATTGGATACGAAGCATCTGTTGCAGGAGGAATTCCAATCATTAAAACACTTAAAAATCATTTTGCAATTGGGAGTGTTACACGAATCGAAGGGATTTTAAACGGAACATGCAATTACATGCTTTCAAATTTAGAAAATAATCCCCTTCTTTCCTATGCAGATGTTTTACACGATGCACAAGAAAAAGGTTTTGCAGAAAGTAACCCATCGGCAGATGTTGATGGATGGGATACCGCAGCCAAAATCTCAATTCTCTCAAGTATTTGCTTCTCACAAAAGATTCCAAAAACAACGGATTTTCCAGTGGAAGGAATTGCAAATATTACTGCTAAAAAAATTGCAGATGCACAAAAAGATAAGAAGAAGATACGACTTATAGCGAGTGCAACACAGCAGAACACTAGTATCGATATTCGAGTAGAGCCAGAAGAAATATCTCAAAATTCTCCATTTTATTCGGTGAATGGTGCAGATAATATGATAATTATTCATCACGAATATTTAGGACAAATTGTCTTAAAAGGTGCAGGTGCAGGTGGTGAAGCCACCGCAATGTCAATTATTTCAGATATTCTAGAATTATAATTTTTTATATACATACTATGTTTTCATTAAAATTTGGAGGAACTTCTATGGGGTCAGCAGAGGCAATTGCACAAACAGCACAAATTATTATTTCTCATCCAGAACAGCATAAATCAGTAGTTGTTTCAGCAATGAGCGGAGTAACAAATTTGCTTATTTCTGCGGCAGAATGTGCAACAAAAACCGATAAAATTTGTTATAAAAATTATTTAGAAGAAATAAAAGAAAAACATATTACGGCACTTGATACATTAGTTACAAATAAAGATTTGCATACAGAAGGGAAAGAATTTATAGAAAAAAAACTATTAGGACTTTCTGGTTTTTTACATGCACTCACTGTTATCGGAGAAGTTTCATCGCGTTCAAATGACGAAATTATCTCTCTTGGAGAAATTTTATCTGCAAAACTTTTATCACTGCATTTAAAAGATATAAATGAAAAAGTAGAATTTATTTCTTTAGAAAATATTGTTTCTGATATGTTTGAACACGAACATATAAAACCTGATAAACATTTTTTTGAATGTTTTTCTCATAAACTTGGAAAATTACTTACCCCTCTTCTTGAAGAAAATATAACCCCTATCTGTACTGGATTTTTTGGAAAAATTCCTGATGGTATTGTGAATGCGGTAGGACGAGGATACTCTGATTTTACGGCTGCATTAGTTGGAAAAGCATGCAATGCAACAGAAATTCAAATTTGGACAGATGTAAGTGGAATCTTATCAACAGATCCTCGAATCGTAAAAGAAGCACATGTAATAGATGAATTATCGTTTAATGAAGCAACAGAACTTGCAAATTTAGGAGCAAAAGTTATTCATCCTCAAACAATTTGGCCTGCGGTAAAAAATAATATTGTAGTACGAATTAAAAATACAATGGCTCCAAACGATATGGGAACTGCTATTACAAAACTTGGAAAAAATTCTAACCATTCGTTTAAGTCTATAACTGTTCAAAAAGATATAACAGTGCTTACTGTAAAATCATCAAATATGAGTGAGTCAGGAATTTTAATAGACCTATTTCAAGCGTTTGCATCATATGATATTTCTATAGATTTAGTTTCAACTTCAGAATCAAGTATTTCTGTAACAATTCAAAATGGGCATAAAAATTTATCGAAATTGGTAACAGAACTGGAAAAAAAATATAATGTAGAAATTGTACATAATAAATCTATTATTGCAATTGTAGGAAATGAAATGTTATACAATATGGGAGTTGCTGGTCGATTTTTTTCTGCACTTTCCAACGCAAAAATCAATATAAATATGATTTCACAAGGTGCAAATGAATCAAATATTTCTGCTGTAATTGCTGGGAAAGATGCAAATAATGCTGTGAAAGTTGTACATAAGGAGTTTTTTAATACAATATAAAATGTTTCAACAATTTTTCAAAAAAATAATTGAAAATAAAGCAATAGTAGGAACTCTTATTTTTTTCGTATTAGGAATTTTTACACGATTTTCATATTTAGAACACCCAAAGGAAGTAGTTTTTGATGAATTTCATTTCTTTCATTTTATTGCAGAATACGAAGAGGGTCAGTATTTTTTTGATATTCATCCCCCTCTTGGGAAACTTATTTTATGGGCAAATGCACAAATGAATGGATTGCCAGAATTTATTGAAGAAAATAAAGAAAATAGTCGCACACAAGAAAATCTTGAAACAGAGCAAAAACAATTAAAAAAAGAGATTGTTGCATTGCAAAAAAATACGACAAATATGAATGCTGAAATACAGCAAAAAATTGGAGAACTCAAAAAAGTATACAACGCAAATAAAGAAAAAATAGAATATTTATCACATAATAGCGGAGGTCTTTCGAGTATTAGTATAGGAAAAGAATATAGCGATACATTAGATATTGCCGGAATTCGTAGTCTTCCGGCATTTTTTGGTGCTGCTCTTGTAGCTCTCATGTTTTACTTTGCATATTTTTTAACATCATCATATGCAATTTCTACACTGATAGGAATGCTCACATTGTTTTCACCTGCATTTCTTGTGGAATCACAATATGTGCTCATGGACTCAATGCTTATGTTTTTTGTTGTTTTGGGAGCATTGTTTTCTTTTCAATATTATGCGAACCCAAGCTGGAAAAATTGGATAGGAGTTATTATCACTTCTGCTATTGTTATTTCCATAAAATGGACGGGTGCAACAGCGATTGCCATTGCTGGTATTATATGGATAATACTCCTCTTTCAATCAAAGATTTCGCTTAAAAAATCTATAGCACAATTTTTCGCATTTTGGATTACTGTTCCTGCTTTTTATATGGGGACATTCGCAATTCATTTTGCATTATTACCAAATTCTGGAGAGGGAGACGCATTTCATACTCCAGAATTTAGAGCGACTTTAGAAAACACATCAGAAAATGTAAATACTACAATTATCCCAAAAACATTTTTCCTTAATACAAAAAATTTTTCATCACCAGCTACAATAGAGCCTTTGGATTTTTTTCTCAAAACAAAACTCAACCCACATTTTAATCCACTTCTATCAGAACCACTTGATTATCAAAAAGATGAATATATTCTTGATTGGGAAAATTGGAGATTTTATGGGAAATTTATAGAATTAAATCGACAAATGGGAGAACGAAGTGCATCTATCCGAGATACTCATCCATTTGCAAGCCGACCATCTGATTGGATTCATGGGAAAAAAGCAATTTATTTATGGAATAAAAATAAAAAAGAAAATCAAGAAGATATACTGCCAGAAACATTTATAGAAAAATTTTGGAATACTACTATTGGGTCGCATTTTACAAAACCAAAAGTTTTTAATGATACCTATGTACAACAACTTCATTTATTTCCAAATGCAACGCTGTGGTCCATACTTCCCTATTCCACTATTCTATTGGCAATCAGCCTGCTTCTTTTTCTCTTCTTTTCTGTCTATAAAAAGAAATATGAAATAAATAATAAGATAATAAGTCATACATTTTTTATCCTTATTCTTATTCTTATAAACATTCTTCCCTTTCTTTTAGTAGAACGACCACAATTTTTATACCATGCATTTGAAGGTGTTTTATTCGCAATTTTAGGACTTGGACTCACTCTTTATTTTCTCTTTCTTGCTCCATCGTATAGAAATACAAAATATGTTTCCTATATTCTATGGGGAATTACAATTGTTACCACCATTGCACTGGTGCTTTTATTTACAATAACACTCCCGCTTATTTACGGTTTTTCTTTTCATGATTCTATGGCACATACAATGTTTCAATTCTTTTAATATAAGTAATAGTTCTATTTTATTTTTTTATTATATGGTATAATTCTAATAATAAAATACTGCATATATTTTCTTTTATAGATATTTACATGACTTCTACTCCTCTTGATATAAAAATACAACCTTCGCTACTTGCCTGTAATATGGGAAAAATACAGCAAGAAATTGATACTATTGATCCATTTGTCGATGGAATTCATTTTGATGTAATGGATGGACAATTTGTTCCAAACTTAAGCTTTGGTGCACCTGTGTTGCATCACCTTTCTACGACCACAGAACTTGGATTTGATGTTCATTTAATGTGCGAAAACCCTGATATTCTTCTTGAAAGCTTTGCAAAGGCAGGAGCAAAAGCAATATGTGTGCATGTCGAAGCTTGCCCAAATATTCATAGAACCTTACAAGTAATTAAAAGTTTTGGAATACAAGCAGGAGTTGTTTTAAACCCAGGCACATCATACGCTTCTGCATACGAAGCAATTAAATCTGCAGACTATGTATTAGTTATGAGTGTAAATCCAGGATTTGGAGGACAAAAATTTTTACCTGAAGTATTAGAAAAAATTACACAAATTCGAAAAGCATTTCCAGAAAAAAATATTCAAATAGATGGAGGAATAAACAATGAAACCGCAAAATTGGCAATAGAGGCAGGAGCAAATTGGATTGTTGCAGGAAGCTATATTTTTGGATCAAAAAATAGAGAAGAAGCATGTAAAAGCCTAAAACTATAATATAACACTATGAAACAATATTTAGAACTTTTAGAAGATGTAAAACAAAACGGTGCAAGCAAAGATGACAGAACAGGGGTTGGAACACGGTCTGTTTTTGGGAGACAATTTCGATGTGATTTATCAAAGGGGTTTCCACTTTTAACAACGAAAAAAGTTTTTCTTAAAGGTGTTATTCACGAACTGCTATGGTTTTTACAAGGAGAAACGAATATTAAATATTTAGTAGATAATGGAGTTCATATTTGGGACGAATGGGCAAACAAAGACGGAGAACTTGGTCCTATATATGGTTCACAATGGAGAAATTTTTGTGATCCAAACAATGAAGAAAGTAAAAAAAATGGAATAGACCAAATTTCTGAATTAATTGCAAATCTTAAAAAAAATCCATACTCACGAAGACATATTGTTTCTGCATGGAATCCGATGGCTATACCAGATGAAAATAAAAGCTTTGCAGAAAATATTGCAAATAACAAATCAGCATTACCAACATGCCATAGTTTTTTCCAATTTTATGTTTCGCCAGATAATAAACTTTCGTGCCAATTATACCAACGAAGTGCTGATATTTTTCTTGGTGTTCCTTTCAATATTGCAAGTTATGCACTTTTAACACATATGATTGCACAAGTTTGCGGTTTTGAAGTTGGAGACTTTGTTCATACTTTTGGAGATTTACATATTTATAATAATCATATAGAACAGGTAAACGAACAGCTTTCACGAAGTCCAAAAGCATTACCAACAATAAAACTCAACAAAGAAATTAGCAATATTTTTGACTTTACTTACGACGATTTTGAAATCATTGATTATAATCCAGAACCAACAATAAAAGCACCAATAGCGGTGTAGCCTTTCAATAGAATAAATATATACATATAACATTTGCATAAAACTTTATGTTTTCTAAACTCTCACTTCCTCTCAAAATATTTACAATAACTCTTCTTATTGTGGTTTTGGGCTATATTGCGTATATCAATACAGATAGCTTACTCGCAAGTACAGATGGAATACGCAGTCTTCTACAAAATTCTGGACTGAGTGCAGGAGATCAAAATGTATCACTCCCTAAAATTGATTCTATAAATGGAGCAGATGATAAAACGAATCATTTATTATATAAATTTATAGAAATTTTAATAACACTTGCGGGGATTATTGCCGTTGTGTTTATTGCAATAGGAGGAATGGAGTATACAATATCTGCAGGTGATTCTGATAGAAAAAATGGAGCAAAAGCAAAAATTATGTATGCGATTCTTGGTCTTCTTGCTGTAATATTTTCATATGCAATTTTCACAAATGGAATAAATTTCTTTGAAGTTTCAGAACAATAATGATATACTGAAGAAGTACAAAGATGTACACTTATAATTTAAACATAAATATATGGCATTAAAAGTAGATGATTCAAATTTTGAAGCAGAAGTTCTAAACTCTGAACTTCCAGTTCTTGTAGATTTTTGGGCTCCGTGGTGTGGACCTTGTCAAATGATGGGACCAATTGTAGAAAAAGTTGCAAAAGAATACGAAGGAAAAGCAAAAGTTGTAAAATATGATGTACAAGATAATCAAGAATTTTCAGCAAAATATGGAATTCAAGGTATTCCAGCTTTTAAAGTTTTTAAAGGCGGAAAAGTTGTAGATGAAGCAGTTGGTGCAATGCCAGAAGATAATATTAAAAAAATTATTGATAACAATTTGTAGTCATAAAAGTCATCAAAAGAAACTTCTTAATACTGATAGAAACATTCTATCAGTATTTTTTTTATATTTTGCTTATAACATTTTTTTCAAATTGTAGAAGATATTTTTTTTCCAAACACTTCCTAATACTGAAAAAAAGAAGAGTGCGCCTATACATGAAATAAATATTATATTGAAATATGAATCTATTATATAAGCATTCAAAACAGAGAAAAAAATTCCCATTACAATAGATCCGAAAATACTAAGAATCAATCCAGTCTTTTGTATTACCTCCACTCGTGAAGAAGCTGAAATAATATTTTTAGAATGTAAAAGAAAATACCCAACTGCAATAGAAATTACAAAACTTGCAACATAGCTTATTCCAATTTGTATAGCAGGAGATAAAATATTTGATACATCACCCCATACATATTTAAACACGAGTATTGTTGCAATCAATGTTCCAATTTGACTAAATGTAATAAACATTGGTGTTTTTGTGTCTCCTGTTGCATTAAATGTCCGTACAAATAAGCTCAAAATTGACTCCAAAGGAATAGCAAGTGATAGTATAAGAAGTATAGAATTCAGAGTATTATATGTAGCTGAATCAATATGAATATCATATATCAATCCTAAAAAAGTACTTCCTATAAAATAAATTCCTACAGCCATAGGAAGTGTCCAAAATAATATTTTATATAGTGATACATAAAATGTTCTACTGAATTCTTCTTTTTTATTCTCTGCAAAAAGTAATGATAAAACTTGAAAAGCAGATGTTGCAATTGCAAAGCCAAAAATCATAACGGGTGCTGATTCTAAATTTCGTGCATATAAAAAGAGAGAATATAATCCTTCTTTATTCTCAAAACTCTGGGTAAAATTTTGAATACTTATGAGTGTAATTTGCAATGTTCCAACTGTTATCCACCGAAATGCCATAGATTTTGCTAATTCTTTTAGTTGTGGAGATGAAAAGTTAAACGATGGTAAAAATCGTATATCTGCAGAAATTTTAGAACAATATTCCCATAATCGAATTGCTAAATGCCCTATACTTCCAGCGATTGCACCATATGCTGCTGCATAAATTCCATGTGTATCTGCAAAAAATAAAATTCCTATTAAAATTCCTATATTATAAAGAAGTGGAGAAAGTGCAGTTGAAAGAAAATGTTTATGTGCCATTAAAAAATTTCCTATAAAATTTGAAAGCGCAAAGAAAAAATTTGTTATAAAAAAAAGACGAGCAAGATTTGTAAATAATTCTGGATCTTTTAAAAATTGTACAGAAAAAAAGAATGATGCAATTTCTGAAGTAAAAAATATTCCAAGCACACTTACCGCTGTAAATACTGTTAAAAGAGTTGCAAAAAAAACACCAAAAAGTGTGTATCCTGCTTTTTTATTTTTCTCTCTTTCTTGTAAAAAAAGTGGAGTAACAAGTCCTAAAAGTGCAGATGAAACAAATACAATCATTATTATATCTGAAATAAGAAATGCAGAAAAATAACTATCGGTAATAGCAGTTGCCCCATAATATCGTGCAAAAAATAAATCTCTTACAATTCCCAAAATGTAAGAAAGAAGAGTTCCAATAGAAAGAATGAATGCTGGAGAAAATATTTTAGAACTCATACAATAAAACGAATAACAATATATATCTTTGTTTTTATAGTATCATATATTTTTATGAGTTTTCATTGAATTTTCTTCGTGAAATTTATATACTATGCATAAAATTTTTATAAAAAATAACTTAACATTTATGACCGAACCTACTCCATATAACCACTTACAGGTTGAAAAAAAATGGCAAACATTTTGGGAAACAAACAAAATATTTTCTACAGAAAATACTGCATCATATTCAAAAAACACAAAAACTTTTTATGCACTCGATATGTTCCCCTTTCCATCGGGAGCAGGGTTACATGTTGGACACCCAGAAGGGTATACAGCAACCGATATTATTTGCCGAAAAAAACGAATGCAAGGATACAAAGTTTTACATCCTATGGGATGGGATGCCTTTGGATTACCTGCCGAAAATTTTGCTATTAAAACAGGTGTTCATCCGAAAATTTCTACAGCAAAAAATATTGAAAACTTTACACGGCAAATTAAAAGTCTTGGATTCTCATATGACTGGGAAAGAGAATTTTCTACAACAGATGAAGAGTATTACAAACATACACAAAATTTATTTTTACAATTATATAAAAAAAATTTATTATACGAAGATGATAAACCATTAAACTGGTGTGCTTCGTGTAAAGTAGTGTGTGCAAATGAATAAGTAGAACAAGGGTTACATGAACGATGTGGAAATACTGTAACAAAAAAAGCACTTAAACAATGGATGTTTAAAATTACAGATTATGCAGAACGATTATTGCAAGATTTAGAAACACCAAATGTTATTATTTTACATGGATTAGGAGGAAATGGAGAAAGCGGATGGGGTGCGGATATGCAAAAATATTTTACAGAAAACTCTATACAATCTATTGCACCAACTTTTCCGAATTCATCAAACCCAGAATATTCTGAATGGAAACAGTTTTTTGAAGAAAATATTCTTGAACGCATAACGCCTCAAACCATTATTTTTGCTCATAGTTTAGGAGGTGGATTTTTACAAAAATATTTATCTGAAGAAAATGTAAAAGTTAAATTTTCGGAACTTGTTTTCGTTGCACCAACTATTGGAGATTGTGGAATTGCAGAAATATCAAATTTCTTTACAAAAGAATTTAATTACCAAAAAATCGCTGCATCTGTAGAAAATATTTTTATATATGCAGGTGGAAACGATCCATATATTACAACAGAAGAATTTACATTTTTAGCAGAAAAACTTTCTGCTCAGCTTATTCTAAATGAAAATCAAGAACATTTTTGGGGAGATTGGAAACTAGAACAATTACCAGAACTGAAAGAAAAATGCACTAAAACTATTGCATCTGTTTTAGATTGGCCAGAAAAAATTAAAGCCATGCAACGAAACTGGATTGGAAAAAGCACTGGTGCAGAAATAGATTTTCAAGTAGAAAATAGTGATGAAAAAATTCGAGTATATACAACTCGTCCAGATACACTTTTTGGAGCGACATATTTTGTACTTTCTCCAGAACACCCACTCGTAGAAAAAATTACAACACCAGAACAAAACAATGAAATTGCACAATATAAAGTTACGTGTGCACAAAAATCAGAACTTGAGCGAACAGAACTTAATAAAAATAAAACAGGAGTATTTACAGGAAGCTATGTTATAAACCCCGTAAATAACAAAAAAATTCCTATTTGGATTGCAGATTATGTAATGATGGGATACGGAACTGGTGCTATTATGTCTGTTCCTGCACATGATGAAAGAGATAAAGAATTTGCAGAAAAATATAATTTAGAAATTCTTGAAGTTATAGATGGACTCGAAAATCCATTTCAAAAAACAGGTGGAATAGTAAAAAATTCTGATTTCTTAAACGGACTTTCTGTTGAAGAAGCAATTGAAAAAATGATTACATTTCTTGAAGAGAAAAAACTTGGAGAAAAAACAATTAATTATAAACTTCGAGATTGGATTTTTACTCGACAACGATATTGGGGAGAACCTATCCCCCTTGTTTTTGATGAAAATGGAAAATCTTTTGCATTAGATAATTCTCAATTACCTCTTATTCTTCCTGAAAGTGCGAATTATGAACCTTCTGAAACAGGAGAAAGTCCACTCTCAAAAATTACAGAATGGGTACATGTTTCTGGATATATTACAGATGAAAATACAGTAATTATCTGTAAAGAATCTGAAGTTCCAGAAAATAAACATTTCCAAAACTTTACACGAGAAACTTCTACAATGCCAAACTGGGCTGGTTCAAGCTGGTATTGGTTGCGTTATATGGATTCTAAAAATTCTGATGAAGCATGGAGCCATAACGCAGAAAAACAATGGGGACCGGTAGATTTATATGTTGGTGGAGCTGAACATGCCGTTTTACATCTCTTATATGCACGATTTTGGCATAAAGCATTTTACGATTTAGGACTTGTTTCAACAAAAGAACCATTTAAAAAATTGGTAAATCAAGGACTTATTTTAAGTTATGCGTATCAACGAAAATCTGGAGGACTTGTTCCAAGTGATGAAATAGAAGAAAAAGATGGAAAATTCGTTGAAATTTCTACACAAGAACCAGTAGAAAAAATTGTAGCAAAAATGAGTAAATCACTTAAAAATGTTGTGAATCCAGACGATATAGTAGAAGCATATGGTGCCGATACATTACGAATGTATGAAATGTTTATGGGACCATTTGAGCAAAGTAAAGCGTGGGATACTACAGCACTTGAAGGAATGAATAGATTTTTAATGAAAATTTGGAGATTATTTTCTGAAAAAGAAATTTCTGAACACTGTCCAAGCAAAGAGCTTATAAAGCTTACGCATCAAACAGTAAAAAAAGTTTCTGAAGATATTGATAATTTTAAATTTAATACAGCCATTTCTCAAATGATGATTTGGGTAAATGCATTTCAAAAATTAGACACTATTCCAAAAATATCAGGAGGAAAATTTGTACGATTGCTTTCCCCTTTTGCTCCACATTTAGCAGAAGAACTTTGGCAAAAATTTGCTCCAGAAGATGAAACGATTAGTTTTCGATCGTGGCCAAGCTATAAAGAAGAATTATTAGTGGAAGATGAAGCGACATATGCAGTGCAAGTAAATGGAAAATTACGAGGAGATTTTACAATTGCAAAAGATGCATCGAAAGAAGAGTGTATTGCACAGGCAAAACAATTAGAGAGAGTAGCAAAATTTATTGCTGAAGCTGAAAATTCTGGAGGACAAATTCGTAAAGAAATTTTTGTTCCAGGAAAAATTGTTGGGTTTGTGGTGAAGTAATCTATGAGGTAATAAACATGAAGAGAGAGAAAAATTTAAATTTTTCTCTCTCTTTTTTTATAATTATTTTTTATCTCTCGAAAACAGTATTACTTTTTTATTTCACAAAATCTTTCCACCATTCTGGTTCAGCTTTTCGTAAATTATCAAAATCTTTATCATTTTCAA
>CAMZKZ010000042.1 GCA_947311645.1 uncultured Candidatus Altimarinota bacterium
TACATAATAATTATAGATGAAATAAATCGTGGAAATATTTCTAAAATTTTTGGAGAACTCATAACACTTATTGAAGATTCGAAACGAATGGGAAACGATGAAGCACTAGAAATTACTCTTCCAAATTCATCAGGTGAAAAATTTTCTGTTCCAAATAATTTATATATTTTAGGAACAATGAATACTGCAGATAAAAGTATAGCACTACTTGATACAGCACTTCGTCGTCGATTTGAATTTGAAGAAATAATGCCAAAACCAGATTTATTATCAGAAGATGTAGAAGGGGTAAATCTTCAGGAGTTACTCATTTCAATAAATAAGAGAATAGAATATTTTTACGATAGAGATCATTCTATTGGACATGCATATTTAATAGATGTTAAAAATTTAAAAGATTTGAAAATAATATTTTCAACAAAAATAATTCCGTTATTACAAGAATATTTTTATGATGATTGGGAAAAGATAAATATAATTTTAGGAAATAATGGATTTATTATAGAAAAACCGAAATTTACAACAGCTGATATTTTTAATATAACATTACCAGATGAATTTTTGCTTGAAGAAGATAAAAAGTTTTTTACAGTAAGTGCTGTTGAGGCATGGAATGCTGAAAGTTTTATAAAAATTTATAAAAAAAATAGTGAAAAATAACTCTATTCAAATTGTCGAATATGGATTTTTACATTGTAATGATTTGTATCAAGAGGAAACTTCAAAATCAGTGTATGTTAAAGAAAAATTTTTTAATGAATTGAAGCAATTTGTTTTAGAAAATAAGTCGGAAGGTTCTGAATTTTTAAAAATTTCACATAAAAAAAACTATGGTGAAATTTTACACGCTCAACAGTTTGTTGGAGTATTGCAAGCGAAAGATGGAACAACTTTAGAAATTTTGCCAAAAATTACAGATATTTCAGAAAATGTAGAATATAATAAGAATTTGTTTTTAAAAATGCTAATACATTTAAAAAACTCTACATTTAAAAATTTAAATTTTGCACATTTAAAATCACAAAAAAATTTTCCATTACTAGAAATTTTTATTACATTGTTTTGTGATGAAATCTCAAATCTTATAAAAAAAGGGATAAAATCTGCATATAATACAAGGAAAGAGAATAGCTTTTTCTTGAAAGGACAATTACTGTTTAAGCAACAGATTACGAAGAATTTTATTCATAAAGAAAAATTTTTTATAGAATATGATGAATTTTCACTCGATATACCAGAAAATCAACTATTAAAGTCGGCAATAAATCTGTTGATAAAACAATCAAAATCACAAAAAAATATCTCAAAATTACAAGAATATCTTTTTGTATTTGAAGGTATTACGGAGTCGAAAAATATTGATGTAGATTTCAAAAAAATCAAATCGGCAAGGGGGATGAAACACTATATTAAACCATTACAATTGGCCGAAATGTTTTTACAGCACAAGTATATTTGTCCCGTAGTTGGTTCTACATTAGCATTTAGCTTACTTTTTGATATGAATAAAGTTTTTGAAAATTATGTAGCACATTGCTTAAAAAAATCAGGAAAATATCAGAAGGTAAAAACACAAGTTTCACAAGAATATCTTGTTGCATTCCCCAATAATAAATTTACATTACAACCAGATATTCTTCTTATAAATTTTGATAATTCAAAAATTATAGCAGATACGAAATGGAAAAAAATATCAGAAATAAAAAATATTTCACAAAGTGATATGTATCAAATGTTTGCATATGTCAAAAAATATAAAGTAGGTAAAATACAGCTTATTTATCCAAAGCATTCAGATTTAATAGAGAAATTTTGCACAATGTATTTTGATAAAGAGAAAAAACTGAGTGTAGAAATATTATTTTTTGATATAGAAAAAGATGAACTATGCTCATAATATAAATTCCATGAAAGCGATTCAAATAATGTCAATTATAAATATTACACCAAATAGTTTTTCTGACGATGGTGTGTACATGAATGAAAAAAAAGTATTGGAAGATATTTCCAATAATATTGCGTCTGGTGCGGATATAATTGATATTGGGGCAGAAAGTACAGCTCCACATAATTCTGCAATTTCTGAAGAAGAAGAGTGGAGTAGACTCGAAACACTTCTTCCGAAAATATTTTCATATATTTCTCAGTATAATACACAGGTAGAAAAAAATAATAAAAACAATAAAACAAACAAGTGTATTAAAATTTCACTTGATTCGTATAAAGTAGAAATATGGAAAAAATTTCTTTGCAGTGCAGAAGACAATAATTTTGATATAAATGCTATTATTATAAATGATGTTTCTGGCTTGCATAGTACTCTTGATTGTAAAAATATCTGTGAAAAAAAAATACATACTATTAAGTATTATGCAGAACGATATGAGGGCTTTCAAGTGTGTGTAATGTTTGATAAACATAAAACTTCTGAAGTCTTAACACCAGAAAATATTAGCAAAGAAATCATTCTATATTTTACAAAAATTATTCATATATTTTCTGAAAATAATATCAATAAAAAACACCTTATTATAGATACAGGAATGGGTGGGTTTTTATCAAAAAATGCAGAAGTTTCTTTTTCTGTACTTAGAAATTTACACGATGTGCGGCGTTTCGCAGATGAAAATAATATTGCAGATATTCTCGTTGGGACATCGCGAAAAACATTTCTTGCTCCAGAAAAATTACCAAAAGATAGAGTGAAAGAGTCTGTTTCATCAAGTATTCAATGTGTAAAAAATGGTGCGAATATTATTCGAATTCATGATACAAAAGAGGTAGTGCTTGGTATGAAAAAAGAGTGTATAGTGTAGTATAACTAATAATATGAAAATAATTTCTTGGAATGTAAATGGGATTCGTGCAGTTCATAAAAAAAAAGAATTGGAAGGGTGTTTACAAAAGTATCAGCCAGATATTTTTTGTATGCAAGAAACAAAATGCAAGGAAAATCAAATTACCAATATTATTGAGGAATTTTCAGAATTTATTCAATTTTATACAGAAGCAGAAAAAGCTGGGTATTCAGGAACTTCTATTTGGGTATCGAAAAGTTTTTTAGAAGCTAATGCAATAGAGAAAGACGATATAACATTTGTGTCTGGTATGTCTCCGTTTTATGAAGATAACGAAGGGCGAATATCACGGATAGATTTTATAAGCAATAAAAAAGAGTATTCTGTGCTTACCGTCTACTTTCCAAATGGTGGGAAAAGTGAGGAAGCATGGAATCAAAAACTTGTATTTTATAGAAAGTTTTTAGAATATGTGCAGTATTTAGAAGCAAGCAAAAGCGAAGGAGGGTGTGAAAAAACTGTTATTTTTTCGGGAGATGTAAATGTGTGTCATGAGGAAATAGATATTGCGCGTCCAAAGCAAAATGATGGGAAAATAGGGTTTCATCCTTTGGAACGACAAGAGATTACAAAATGGGTAGACGCAGGGTTTAAAGATGTATGGAGAGAAAAAAATGCAACACAGGTAGGGCAATATTCATGGTGGAGTTATAGAGGTGGAGCAAGAGCACGAAATGTTGGATGGAGGATTGATTATTTTTTTGTTCCGCAATATTTATTGGAATCGGTGTGCACTATAGAATATCTTAATGAGCAAGTCGGTTCTGATCATTGTCCTATTTTATTAGAAATATAAATTATTTTTTGCTAGAGTGTGTGTAAAAGAGAAAAATTTAAATTTTGAAATAGTAAATATATATTGAAGCATATGTCTGAAGAATTAAAAAATAGTGTAAAAGAAAAAGTTCAAAATAACGCTGAGAGTACAACTGAGAGTGAAAATCACGATAAAAGAGGGGAGAAAGGGGAAGATGTGTCTAAAAATGCTGTTGTTTTAACAGAGGAAGAAAAAAAAAGATTGAAAGAAGAGGCAAAAGAAATTTTAGAAAAAAGTTCATCTGGATGTGTCTTGGAAGAGAAGCTGAAATTGAATGATAAAAATAAGAATATATATTCAAAAATAAAAAGTTTTTTTACCTTTGAACAATTTGAGTTTTTAGAGCAATCAGATAAAAAGAAAGAAGAAATTGCATTGCTTATTAAAGCGCAAAACAATCCAGATAAATTGTATTGGATGGAAATTTTACTTTCTACTCTTATTGCAACCTTTGGTCTTTTGCAAAATTCTGTTGCGGTAATTATTGGGGCAATGCTTATTGCTCCGCTTATTCGACCGATGCAAGGAATGAGTTTTGCTATGGCAAGAGGACAGTCGCGTTTTTTTTGGAAAACAACTTCATTACTTTTTAAAAGTGTAGTTATTTCTATTATCGTATCATTTTTGTTTGCATTGTTGATTCCGCTAAAAATAGAGCAACCGGAAATATTAGCACGAACATCTCCAAATATTCTTGATTTATTTATTGCAATTTTCTCAGCAATTATTGCGCTTCTTTCTCTTGGGTATGAACGGCTTTCTGCGAGTGTTGCTGGGGTTGCAATGGCAGCGAGTTTGATGCCACCTTTGGCGGTTGTGGGAATAGAGCTTTCTTTGGGAAATCCTATGGCAGCATGGGGAAGTTTTCTTTTATTTTTTGTCAATTTTCTCGCTATTTTATTAGTAGGGGTTGTGGTTTTGTTGGCATATGGTTTTACTCCAACACAAGAATTAAAAAAACAGGTTTCTGTACGAAAGATTTTAACATTATTAGTAATTATTTTGTTTACTTCAATTCCGTTGTATTCTTCGCTTTCTACTATTTCTGATAAAATTGAAGTAGAAAGAGCATCAAAAGAATTACTCGAACAACTTATTCCAGAGAAAATTCAAGATGCAAAATTGAAAGGATTGAAAGTTTTAGAAGTTACAGAAGAATCAATTAAGATGGTTGGGGAATTGCAGGTTCCAGAAAATATTAAAATTTTTAATTCAACGAAAATAGCAATTATTTCAGATCTTGAATCGCATTTTAATAAAGAAGTTATTATTGATTTTGAAACAATTCGTACTGCAAATTTTAGTTCTCCAGATGTATTACATAAGCTAAAAAAAGAAATTATTGATGTGTTTACAGTATATCTTTCTGAAGTAGCACCAAATTTTACGCTCTTGCAGGTATCAGCAGAAGAAGTGGATGAAAGTGTATGGAAAATTATCGCAGTGGTAAGTGTGCCAGATGGGGAGTTTTTAACAGATGAAATACAGAAATTATTTGAACAAAAATTTGTAGAACAGTTTGATAAAAGCATAACATTTAAATGGGTTACGGTTGCGGGAAGTCCACGAAAAGAAAACACAAAACCGCTTACGACTGTGCAAATTGTGCAAGCTGATATTATGAAGCAAATTCAAGAATTTCTTTCTCGACCAGATATGAAAGGAATAAAACTTGAAAATATTGTAATAGATATTGATGTGGCTGGGGAAGATGCACGCCTTGAAAATATATATGTATCGGCACGAGTATTGTATGAGGTAGAAATGAAGGATGAATCTCCTCGGGAAAATGATGATATTAGAGATGTTTTATCGGAGTTATGGAGGGTGTCTTCTGATGTTTCAACGCAAGAAATAAAGAAGGTAAACGATGGAAAGGTGGGTTCTGATGAAAGCAGTATTCGAGAATATTTTACGGAAGATTTTGTACAAATGATGCAGTCTTTACCGTATGAGAATATCCATCTGAATCTTGAATATATTCCGTATTCGGTGCAGGTTATAGATGTATCGCAAGTAGATAAAGAAGCAGATAAAGATAAAGATAAAGAGGTGATAACTTTAAAAGAACAAGAACAAGCGGATGAGGTAGTGAATGATAAGCAGAAAGGGAGTTTGTCGTTAGGGGGTATTACTGATAGTGTAGAGCAATAGAAGAAATAATATTATATAAAAAAATACAATGTTTTCAAAATATTTAGAAGAAACGGGGCAGAAAAAATTTAGAATCACTCAGGTAAATCAAGCAATTTTTAGAGATTTAGTATCAAGTTTTTCTGAAATAACTACCTTGTCTGAACAGTTGCGAGAAGATTTAGAAAAAAATCAAAAATTTTCTGTTTTAAAAAAAACAAAGCATGTAAAAAGTAAGGATACAGAAAAAATTCTTTTTCAAACAGAAGATGGGAAGTTTATAGAATCTGTTTTAATGCGACATAAGGGGCGAAAAACAGTGTGTATTTCATCGCAAATTGGGTGCCCTGCAGGGTGCGTGTTTTGTGCAACTGGAAAAATGGGGATTATTCGAAATTTGACTGATAGAGAAATTTATGAACAAGTATTGTATTGGAATAGGGTGTTAAAAGATGAATATATTGCAGAGTGTGAAGATCGTGGAGAAGATCCAAAATGGAATGGAAAAAATCCTCCACATGAAGCACGAGTTCGAAATATTGTTTTTATGGGAATGGGAGAGCCAATGTTTAATTATGAAAATGTTATTTCTGCAATTAAATTTTTAAACGACGATAAAAAATTTGGAATTGGGGTTCGGCATATTACTCTTTCGACAGTGGGGATTGTTCCAGGAATTGAAAAGTTATTAGAAGAAGGGTTGCTTATAAATCTTGCATTTTCATTGCATGCTGCAACAAATGAGTTACGAGATAAATTGGTTCCAATGAATAAAACATATAATTTAGATGTGTTGATGCCTGTTTTAGATAGATATACAAAAAAAACAGGACGACGAATTTTTTATGAATATGTTGTATTAAAGGGGAAAAATGATAGACCTCAAGATGCTCATGATTTAGGAAAATTGTTACAGCACAGAATGGCGCATTTAAATTTTATTCCTTATAATGTAAATCCTGAATGTGGAGATGATTTAATTACTCCAGATGAGCCAGAAATGCGTATTATGCAAAATATTCTATTGAATGAATATGATGTTCCTTCTACTATTAGAATGACGATGGGAGATGATGTGGATGCAGCATGTGGACAATTGGCGAATAAAGAAGATAAACCAGAAAATAAGGATAAAATTGTAAGTATTGTAGAGGGGAATTTTGAGCCAACAGGGCAAGCATAAAAAATATACAAATATTATCTTGTCAGAAAAAATAATCTTTGTAATACTGTTTCATGCAAAAAATATTTTGCATGGTATGGCGATTGTAGCTCAGTTGGTTAGAGCATCGGGTTGTGATTCCGAGGGTCGAGGGTTCGAACCCCTTCATTCGCCCCAGAATTTTTTTAAAAAAAACAAATAATGTATTTATTTGTTTTTTTTTAATTATTTTGTTTTGTGTGTTTTGTATGATACTATTTGTTGTAAGTAATATTTTATAAAAATATATGGGGGAATATAATAATGGTGAAGATTGGGATAATATGGAATGGGATGAGGAATTAGGAGATTTTGTATGTAAACAAAAGGAGGAAGAAATTGCTATTGTGACAAAAGATTCAAATGGTGTGGTATTGGAAACAGGTGATACTGTTATTTTAACACGAGATTTAGATGTAAAAGGCGTGGCAATATCTATGAAAAGAGGGGATAAATTGAAAAAAATTCGAACAGGTGATGATCCAGAATTGATTGAATGTAAAATTGGAAAAAAAGGGGTGTATATCAAAACATGTTTTGTAAAAAAGGTATAAATTCTAAATTTTAAGGGGAAAAATGAAACACATACTTTCTTTTGTAGAGCTTGAAAAAGAATTGCAAAAAAGATTTTGTATTCCATATGAATGGGGTGGAAAAAAGCAAAATAATAGAGATGATAAAAGGAGTAATTTTATATATAAAGCTCCTTTTTTTGTATATGTGCAACACATGATAGCGAAAAATGAATGTGAAGATATTGCTTCATATACAATGAATAGGTGGTATAATTTTTGGTCAGCAAAAGCAGTAGAGTCGATTTTTACTAAAAATAATTATATTACAGCGAATAAAAATACAAAAAGTAAAACGGTTGATTTTACTTTTTATGATATAGAAACAAAGCAGTATATAGGTTTTGATCATAAAACTACTGTGTTGCCGAGATATTTTTGGAAAAAAATACATGATTTTTTAGAGACGAATAGTGTGAAAAATCTTCATGTATTTGATGAGGAGCTTGTTGGATGGTTGTATGAAAATCAGAGTCAGCAACAGCGAAAACATTGGAAGAATAGATTTTTTGTTGTGTTGATAGATAAGAAAAAGAATGAGCACTGGAAAATAAAATCTGAGCTTTTATTTTTGCATGAAAATATTTCTCATTATTTACAAAATTTTTCTTTGAAAAAGTGTGTGAAATTTATTCATGAGAAAAATCAAGTGTATGCATCGATAATTTGGATTGTAAAAGACTGATTAATAGTTTTTAGTGTATATATTAGTCTTGTTTTTTGTTGGTAAAAAAGTATAATAGGTCTACATTATATCCATTCTTTTCTGTTTTGATTGAGTAACGAAAGAAAAAGAAGGCATTTTTATAGTGTTTTTCTTATTTTTTTATACATTTTTACAGTATGCCGAACGCATTACAAAAAGATTTGTTTACTCAAAAACCTACAAAGGTTGTGAATGGGCGATACTTTTTTTCGGAAAGTGAAGATGCGGAATATCTTCCAAATCTTATTCAGGTTCAGCTTGATTCATATGATGATTTCTTGAAAAATGGAATTCATGAAATGCTTCAAGAGATTTCTCCGTTACAAGATTTTTCTGGAAAAAAAGTAGAGGTTCACTTTTTAAAGCATTCTTTAGAGGAAGCAAAAATTGATCCAGAAACTGCTAAACGGGATAATCTTTCATATGAAGCAAATCTAAAAGTAGAGGTAAAGCTTGTTAACAAAGAAACTGGTGAAATTAAGCAACAAGAAGTATTTCTTGGGGTTATGCCATTGATGACAGAAAAAGGAACATTTATTATAAATGGTATTGAGAGAGTTGTTGTAAACCAGATTGTTCGTTCTCCAGGTGCATTTTTCTCTCGAGTGCAAGGAGTTCCAGGTGCATTTGCAACGAAAATTATTCCTCGTCGAGGAGTATGGCTTGAAATTGAATCGGATAAAAAAGGATTGCTGTATGCAAAAATAGATAGAAAACGAAAATTTCCTGCAACACAATTAATGCGTATTTTTGGGTATGAAACCGATGCAGACATTATTGAAGCATTTGGTGATATGCATGAAGCAGATAGAGAGGTGTTATTGCAAACACTGGAAAAAGATTCTGCAAAAACTGTAGCAGAAGCGTATCAGTCAATTTATCGGAAAATTCGACCAGGAGATATGGCAACTGCGGAAAATGCAAAATCTCTTGTGGATTCGATGTTTTTTGATTTTCGAAAATATGACTTAGGTCCTATTGCTCGATATAAATTAAATAAACGATTTAATCTGGATAAATCAGATACTCGAGAAAATAGAATTTTCCAAATTTCTGATTTTCTTCCAATTATGAAGGAGTTAATTCAATTAACTGCAAAAACTGGAGGACAGGTAGATGATATTGATCATTTGCAAAATCGACGAATTCGAAGTGTTGGGGAATTAGTAATGAATAAATTTCGAGTTGGGTTGATGAGAGTTGATCGAATTGCAAAAGATAGAATGACTGTTGTTGATCTTGAAGCAATTACAGCTGTACAAATTGTGAATTCACGACCTATTACAGCGGCAATGCGAGAATTTTTTGCAAGTTCTCAATTGTCTCAATTTATGGATCAAATTAATCCTTTGGCAGAACTTGCGCATAAACGGCGTATTTCTACAATGGGACCTGGAGGGCTTTCTCGAGAGCGTGCAGGGTTTGATGTGCGAGATGTGCATTCGTCTCACTTTGGACGAATTTGTCCTATTGCAACTCCAGAGGGGCCAAATATTGGACTTGTTCTGCATTTTGCATCGTATGCAAAAGTAAATGAGTATGGGTTTATTACTACACCTCTGCAGAAGGTTAAAAATGAACTTCCGGTATCAGGTGATATAGTAGGAAGAATACTTGGAGAAGATATTGCTGGAGGAAAAATTGGAGATGTAATAACAGAAGCACTTGCAAAAAATATTGTTTCTTCAGGGAAAGATATAGTGCGGTTACAATCATTTGTAGATGGTGATATTCATTATTTAGATGCAGCAGAAGAAGAGTCAATTATTGTTGGTCAGCTTGCTGGAAATGTAGATGATTATGGAAATGTAATAGGAACAATGATTGCTGCTCGTGTAAAAGGAGAAGCATCGTTGGTTCCTGTAGAATCAATTACTCATTTTGATATTTCGTCAAAACAAATTGTTTCGGAAACAACAGCACTTATCCCATTTCTAGAAAATGATGATAATACGCGAGCATCGATGGGGTCGAACATGCAACGGCAAGCGGTTCCATTAGTATCTCCTCATTCTCCAATTGTTGGAACTGGTTTAGAGGGAGAAGTGGCAAGGGCTGCAGGTACTGCAATTGTTGCAGATGAAGACGGAGAAATTACTGATGTTGATGCACGAGAACTTACTGTTCAGTATGCTTCTGGAAAAAGAAGAACATATGAACTTCCAAATTATGTGCGGTCAAATCAAACAACATGTTTTCATTTTTCTCCATCTGTTTCAAAAGGGGATAGCGTAAAAAAAGGACAAACACTTATAAATGGAGCATCTACAGAGAATGGAGAATTGGCTCTTGGTCAAAATCTTCTTGTGGCATATATGACATGGGAGGGGTATAATTACGAAGATGCCATTATTATATCGGATAAGGTAGCACAAAAAGGGTTTTATGATTCAATTCATATTGAGAACTTTTCTATTGATATTCGAGAAACAAAACTTGGAAATGAGCAAGTAACACGAGATATTCCAAATGTTGGAGATGCAAAACTTGCAAATCTTGATGATGAAGGGATTATTCGAGTTGGTTCTTGGGTAAATGATGGAGATATTTTAGTTGGGAAAATCACTCCAAAAGGAGAGGTTGAACTTACTCCAGAAGAGCAATTACTGCAGTCTATTTTTGGGGAAAAAGCAAAAGATGTACGAGATTCGTCGCTTCGTCTTCCAGGGGGAGAAGGAGGAAAAGTTATTGATATTCAAGTGTTTACAAAAGAAAAAGGACACGATTTACATCAAGGTGTATTAAAACAAATTCGTGTATATGTTGCACAAACACGAAAAATTCAAGTAGGAGATAAAATGGCAGGACGACATGGAAATAAAGGGGTTATTTCAAAAATTGTTCCTCGAGAAGATATGCCATTTTTAGCAGATGGAACACATGTAGATATTATTTTGAATCCATTAGGGGTTTCGTCTCGTATGAATATTGGGCAAATTTTAGAAACACATTTAGGGCTTGTTGGAAATAAGCTTGGTATACGATTTGCAACTCCAGTATTGAATGGTATTACATCGGAAGAAATTAAACAGTTTTTAAAAGATGCTGATTTACCAGAAGATGGGAAATCACAATTATTTGATGGGAAAACAGGGGATCCATTTCAATTTAAAACAACAATGGGGGTTACTTATATGATTAAGTTGAATCATCTTGTTGAAGATAAACTTCATGCTCGTTCTGTTGGGCCATATTCTATTGTGACGCAACAACCTCTTGGAGGGAAAGCACAGCAAGGGGGGCAACGGTTTGGAGAAATGGAGGTATGGGCATTGGAAGCATATTCTGCATCACATATTCTTCAGGAAATGCTTACGATTAAATCTGATGATGTAGTGGGTCGTTCAAAAGCATATGAATCGATTGTGAAGGGATTACCTCTTGGAAAACCTTCTATTCCAGAGTCATTTAATGTACTTCTTCATGAATTACGAGGTCTTGGATTAGAGGTTGATTTAGCAAATGAAGAGGATAAACCTGTAGACTTAGCTCTTGATGAGTTGTATACAGATGAAGAATCAGGAATTCCAGAAGAAGATAAAGTTTCTGAGTTAAAAACATCTCTTCATGAAACAGATGCGGAGATTGACTCGGAAGTGCATGGAGAAATTCCATCTGCACAAGAGGGAGAGGTATAATGAAGAGATGAGCACTATAAAAACTGTATATAATTCGTATTATGAAACCCTTTAAAACAGTTAATTCGGTTACACTTCTTGGGAAAATTTCAAGAAGTCCAGATCGTAAAACTATTACATCGGGGAGAAAGCTTGCAGTGTTTTCTCTTCAAACACAAAATGATGATATGTATTCATCGTCGGAATTTCATAATATTGTTGCATGGGATGAGCTATCGGATATAGCAGAGTCATGTACGGTATCAGATACTGTTTATATTGAAGGCTGTATTAAAACACGAAATTTTATAAATAAGCACAATATAAAAATTTTTAAAACAGAAATAATTGCTCAAAAAATAATAGTACTTTCTTCGAATGAAAAAAAAGGATTTACAGCAGAGGAAGAAAAAACTTTTTTTTCTGCTTCTAAAAAAGACTTTTATTTATAAAAAAAATCTCAAAAAAATCTCAAAAAATATATTCTTAATAAAAATTGTTGTATGAAACAAATTGATAATGACTTTGCGTCAATTTCTTTGAAAATTGCGTCACCAGAATTGATTCATGAATGGTCTCATGGAGAAGTTACAAAACCAGAAACTATTAATTATCGAACACAGCGTCCAGAGCTTGATGGATTGTTTTGTGAGAGAATTTTTGGTCCTTCAAAAAACTACGAATGTTATTGTGGTAAATATAAACGAATTCGGTATAAAGGAATTACATGTGAAAAATGTGGAGTTGAAGTAACGAAATCTATAGTTCGTCGAGAAAGAATGGGGCATATTGATTTATGTGTTCCTGTTTCTCATACATGGTATGTTCGGTCTACTCCTTCACGGATTGGTATTGCTTTAGATTTACCTGTAAAAACACTTGAGCAAATTTTATATTTTGCATCGTATATCATTACAAATGTTGATGAATCGGAACGAGAAAATGTAAAACTTGACTTGATGAATCAAGCAAAACAGGCAAAGAAAGATATTCAAAATACATTTAAAAATGAAGAAGTTCGAGTGCAAGCAGAAATTCGAGATGGAAATCTTAATAATTCTGATTTAGAAAAATTACAATCAGATTTTGCAGATCGTTTAGAAGAGCTACAAGAAGCTATGAAACAGGCAGAAATAGAATTGGAAAAAGTTCAAGTACGATCGGTTATATCAGAAATTGAATACCGAAATTTAAGTATGAAGTTTGGTCATATTTTTACAGCAGGAACAGGTGCAGAAGCTGTAAAAATCCTTTTAGAACAGGTTGATATTGATGCAGAGCTTGAATTGTTGCGAGAGCAACAACCTGCTGCGACAGGGCAAAAACAGGTAAAAATTATTCGAAATATTCAATTTTTTGAATCACTTAAAAAATCTGGTATTCGTCCAGAATGGATGCTTATTACAACGCTTTCGGTAATTCCACCTGATTTACGGCCGATGGTGCAGTTAGATGGTGGGCGATTTGCAGCATCAGATTTAAATGATTTATATCGAAGAATTATTAACCGTAATAATCGATTAAAACGATTATTATCGATTGGAGCACCAGAAGTAATTTGTCGAAATGAAAAACGAATGCTTCAGGAAGCTGTTGATACACTTTTAAATAATTCACCTCGATCTGGTCGAGTTGCCTTTGCGTCTGATAAAAGACAATTAAAATCTCTTTCAGATATGTTGAAAGGAAAACAAGGACGATTTCGTCAAAATCTTTTAGGGAAACGAGTTGATTACTCTGGTCGATCTGTAATTGTTGTTGGTCCACAGTTAAAACTTCATCAATGTGGTATTCCAAAAAAAATGGGATTAAAATTATTTAAACCATTTGTAATTGGGGCATTAATTCAAAATGAATATACTCATAATGTAAAAGGAGCAGAAAAAATTATTGCTTCAAATGCAGAAATTGTATGGGATTTATTAGAAGAAATTATTTCTGATAAATATGTTTTATTAAATCGAGCACCAACTCTTCATAGATTAGGTATTCAAGCATTTTCTCCAGTGTTAATTGAGGGACGAGCGATTCAAATTCATCCACTTGTGTGTGCTGCATATAATGCGGATTTTGATGGGGATCAAATGGCGGTTCATCTTCCTTTATCTGAAGAAGCACAAAAAGAAGCAAAAGAATTGATGCTTGCATCTACAAATATTTTAAAATTATCAGCAGGAGATCCTATTATTACTCCGAGTCAAGATATGGTTCTTGGGTCATATTACATTACGACTATTCATGATAATAGAAAAGGTGAGGGAAATGTATATGGTTCGATGGAAGAAGCAAAATATGCATATGATACAGGGCATTTAGATATGCAAGCACGAATTTCTCTTCGATTGAATGGTGAAATCATTGAAAATACTTCATATGGTAGAGCAGTATTTAATGCAATTATTCCAGAAGAACTCGGATATAGAAATGAGATATTTAAAAATAAAACAATTCATAATCTTTTTACAGAAATTTTTGAAACAGTTTCTCCTGATCGAGTTGTAGAATTTGCGGATAATATTAAAGAATTAGGATTTAAATATTCAACAAAATCTGGGTTATCTATTGGTATGGATGATATGGTTGTTCCAGAAGAACGGCATGCAGTATTAGATACATCAACACAATTGCTAGAAAAAGTAACAGATGCGTATACAAAAGGTCTTCTTTCTGATGAAGAACGATATACTCATTCAATTAAAATTTGGGCTGATGCAAAAATTAAAATCTCAGATTCAATGGTTACAGAGTTTAAGAAAAATCCAGAAAATCATATTTATTATATGATTGACTCTGGAGCTCGAGGGAACTGGGGGCAAATTACTCAAATGTGTGGGATGAAAGGTTTGGTAGCAAATCCGGGAGGACGAACTATTGAGCTTCCTATTAAATCAAATTTAAAAGGAGGATTTTCTATTGTAGAGTACTTTATTGCAACCCATGGGGGACGAAAAGGGAAATCTGATACAGCCTTAAAAACAGCAGAAGCAGGGTACTTAACTCGTCGTCTTGTAGATTCTGTTCAAGATACAATTATTAGAGAAGAAGATTGTGGAAATAACTATCCATATATTGTAACACGAGAAGATGCAAAATTATTAGGAGTAACATTTGATCAACGGCTTCTTGGGCGACATCTTGTAGAAGATTTAGCAGATAATGATGGAGAACTTATAGGTGTGCGAAATCAAGAAATTGATAGAGCAATGTTGAAAGTTATTAATGAAAAAGAAGTAAATACTGTTAAAATTCGAGCAATTCTTGACTGTACTGTAGAAAAAGGAGTGTGTCAAAAATGTTATGGTCGAGATTTAGGAGATGATAAACATGTGAAAATTGGTACACCAGTTGGAATTATTGCTGCACAATCAATTGGGGAACCAGGAACACAGCTTACTATGCGAACATTCCATATGGGAGGGGTTGCTGATGCTGGAAATGATATTACGCAAGGTCTTTCGCGAGTAGAAGAATTATTTGAAGCACGAAATCCAAAAACACCTGCTATTTTGTCAAAAATTAATGGAAAAGTGCGATTTGAAAGAAATAATAAATCGGTTACTATTTACATTGAAGCACAAGAAAAAGGAGAGGATGTGTATCCTATTACTCCTCTTATGAAAATATTAGTTTCAGAAGGAGATGTAGTAAAATCTGGAAAAATTCTTGCGAAAGGAACAACTATTATTCGAGCAAATTATCCAGGGACAATAGAAAAAGTTTCAGAAAATGAAATTATTGTAAAACATGATGAGAAAATTTCTGATCAATATGAATTTAATGGAAATGAAAACTTCTTAGTAGAAGATGGAGATTTTATACAATCGGGAGATCCTTTAATTTCTGGACATTTTAATCTTCGAGAATTATTACAACAAACAGATTTCGCAACGGTACAACGATATATTACACGAGAAATTCAAGGAATTTATGCATCACAAGGGCAAACAATTCATGATAAACATATGGAGGTAATTGTGCGAGAAATGTTTTCTAGAGTACGAATTATTGATAAAGGGGAGTATTCTGATTTGGTAAATGGAGAACTTACAGATTATTATAAAGTTCTTCGATTTATTACAGATAATCCAGATAAGAAAGCTCCAGTATTTGAACGACAACTTCTTGGGCTTACACGAAGTGCTTTAACAACTGATTCATGGTTGTCTGCGGCATCGTTCCAAGAAACAATTCGAGTATTGGTAGATGCATCTATTTCAGGGAAAAAAGATACATTACATGGTCTAAAAGAAAATGTAATTATTGGGAAATTAATTCCTGCGGGAGAAGTGTTTCGAAAAAAATATGAAAAAGAGAAACTAAAAAAAGCTGAAGTTCTTTCAAAGGCAGAAGATAGTGTTTCTGAAGATGTGTAAAACATTGTAAATATTTTCATGAGATGAAGAACTGCTGGAAAAATAAAAAAAATAATACCAACTCTGGTATTATTTTTTTTTACTATCCTATTTGTATCCGAAAAAATAGTGTACAAAAAAACCTCTCAATAAAATTGAAAGGTTTTTTATAGTATAAAAGTTGGCTCCCCGGACTAGATTCGAACTAGTGACCTAACGGTTAACAGCCGTGTGCTCTACCACTGAGCTACCGAGGAATATTCCTTTTATAGCTGATAGATTTTACAGTATAATAGAATGGAGAATCAAGCTATTTTTATATTTTTATAGAATATTGAGAGAGAATATATTTACTAAAAAATAAAATATTGTATAGTAAAAAAACTATAGTATCTTTTTAATCAGATCCTTTTCCAATAAGCAGTACAATTGGTGTTTTAAAAAATATTTTGAGATCAAGCCAGATATTCATATTTTCACAATAGTATGAGTCAAGAAAAATTTCTCTTTGAAATGATAAATCACTTCTTCCTGAAACTTGAGAGAGCCCAGAAATTCCTGGTTTAATTGATAAAATTCGTCGTTGAGAAAGTGTGTATTGTTCAATTTCTGATGGTAGGTGAGGGCGAGGTCCAATTAACGACATATCACCTTTTATAACATTCCATAGTTGTGGAAGTTCGTCTATAGAAGTTCTTCGAATAAATTTTCCAAAAGCAGTAATTCGTGGGTCATTTTTTATTTTAAAGAGTGGGCCTTTTCTTTGATTCTGTTCTAAAAGTGTATCTTTTATTTTATCTGCATTTACTATCATCGATCGAAATTTGTAAATCGTAAAAAGCTGTCCATTTTTTCCTACTCGTTGCGATGCATAAATAATATGTGTTCGAAGTTTATACGCAACAAAAAGAAAAAGAGGAGAGAGGAGTATGAGTAAAATACTACTAATTATAATATCAAAAAATCGTTTAAGCGCAAAAAACCAATAGTTTTGTTTAATATGTGTATGTGTTGTGAGTGGAATATCTTCTATGGTATTAAAATACGAATGTCCTAAAAATTCTTGAGAGTGGTGAGGAATAATATGAAGATGAAATCCTTTTTCTGCAGAGAGCACTTTTATATGTTCTCTGTATGTAAATGTTTCTCTGTCTTTTCCATCGGTGAAAAAAATATCTGTAAGTTGTGTTGTGTTACTATCTAAAAAGTCTAAAAAATCTATTGATGTTCCAGAAAAGCAAAGAGAGTATTTAGGGTTATTATCAAAGATTTGTAAGAGCTGTTCTCTTCCTTTTTCATTGCTGATAATTGCAATATTTTTTTTAATAATAAAATATTTTTCAAAGATTACTCGAAGAAGAAATCGAAAAAATAGTCCAATTATTCCGGTAAAAAGCATTGCTTGTGCAAGCATTACTCTTGAAAAAATAAGTTCATGAAAAACAAGAGCATATACAGCAATAATACTCATTCCCCATAATATAATTCCCCATATATATTTCCCTATAACATTCCATGAAAAATATTGAATGGTATGGTGTTTTTTATTATATGAATACAGTGACAGAGAGAAGAGAATACCAATAAAGCCCACTGCAGAAATAAGTGTAAAATTAAGAAAAAAAACTTTATTTGGTAAATTTTCTACAGGGAAATAATACGCACTATTTGGAATTAAATCAGTAATTGGGCGTATAAAATATGCTAGTATCCATGCACTGGTTACAGAGATGCTATCTGTAACAATTCGAGTAAATCCTTGAAAAAATTCTTTTTTATGCATAGGTATATATAAGTTTCTCTCTTGTTTATTATACAGTAAAAAAATATAAAAAATAACTATATTTCAATTTTTATTTTATTTATACTAATATAGATAGTGATACAGAGAATTATACATCTAATGATAGAGGTGAAGAGATTTAATACTAAAAAACATGAATATATATGGGAAAATAGGGTTTGTTGTATGTACGACACTTATAGGAAGTCTGTTTGGGTTTCAAAAAAGTAATTCGGAAATCAGTACGGTAAATTATGAAACGGTTCTCTTTGCTACAGTTTTAAGTAGTGATGCGGATTCAAGTGTAGAAGAAAAAGAAGCATCGTCTCATTTTTTTTCTGAAGCAATTTTAGGTTGGACACTTTCTCCTTATTTTAAAGAAGAGGTAGGGTTTTCATTTTCGGGAAGAAAGCAAGAAAGAGGAAATATTATTTTTGAATTTACCTCGACTACAGAAGAAAAAGCTGATGAAAAAACACAGAAATTTATTACAACTTTGGCAGATAAACTTACAAAATATAACGAAAGAGCAGTAACACAATTTGATATTTTGCTTGATCCTGCATTTACAACTGTAAAAAACCCTCATAAAAGTTTTTGGACAATGGGAGGTGGGATTGCTGGATTTTTCTTTGGATTATTTCTTGTGGAAGTGTATATCTTTCTACGACAGAAAAAAGAAAAAAAATAGTTGTTACTGTAGAATATCAGGAAAGAAGTTTTGTAGCTTCTTTTTTTGTACTGTTAAAAATTTATTATTTTGCTCTGTAAAGTTATATGCATTATGTGATTGAAGTATTTTGAGTCGTGTTTGAAAATTCTGTATGCTTTTTTTTGTTTTTTTTATCTGATGTGCATCAATGATATTTTGAGGAAGTGATTCGCTCAGTAGATTTTTTACTTTATCTCGACATGAAATTGCGAGAAAATTTGTACTACATACCGATGCTAAAATATTGGCATGGAGTCGTGAAGAGCATACAAAATGTGCAGAGGATATTTTAGAGAGTAACTGTTCTATATTTTCTGGGTAAAATACAGAAATATTTTTATGTCGTTCCGCAAATTTTTCATCGTGTGATTGATGAGACTGCATAACAATACATTCAAATGTATAGGTTTTAAGCGGGAATTGTTGCTGAAGGGCAGAAAGTATAATTTTTTCTTGTTCAATACTTATATCACCTTCACGCATTGCAAGAAGAATACATTTTTTTTTTGAAGTATGTGTAGGTGGTTCTAAAAAAAATGCAGCATCTGCAGTAGTATTTATTTTTGCACTGTGCACATGGTATGTGTTTTTAAGAATTTCTTCTGATTGTGTATCGCGTACTGTAAAAAATTTTACTTTTTTAAAAAGTTTTGTAGTTTTTTGAATAATTTTTTTATATTTCTTTGTATGAGAAGAAGGGTTTGAAAGGATTGAAAAAGAGGTTCCAAGGCTCAATACTTTTTTTTCAAAAAAGAGACAAATATCTAAGTAAAAATTCCACAAGGCCATAGCTTTTAGTGGTTTTGGTTGCCATAGTCCTCCTCCACCAATAATAATATAATCAGCATTTTTTATTTCTTTAATGGTTTGTATCCATTGAAATGAAAAAAAGCTTCGAATTCCAAATGGGGGAGGGGAAAGTGCCTTCACATTATGAAGTGTTTCTGTTTGTTGTGGTGCATGAGAAATAACGGTTACAGAAAAACGAGCTATGTTTATTTGTGATATAATACCAGATAAAATAGCTTCGTCTCCCCAGTTTGGAACACCATAGTGCCCGAATATAACAATTTTTTTTCTCATTATTTATAATTTAGTGTAGAGCTAATTTTGTTATTTTTTCTAAAATTTTATTTTTATCTTGTTCTGTTGTTTTTCCAATTGATCCAAAATCTAAAAAGTCTGTTGTTTTTACTCCACAAAATTTAAGAATATTTTTTGTAATAAGTTTTTTTATTGGAAATGGTGTAAACCAATATACCCATGAAGGAGCATCGTATGTTGTGATAATTTTTGCAGTTTTTCCCTTTAATAACGGAGTTGGTTTTCCTTTTTCATATGTAAATGCGAATCCAGCACCAAAGACATTATCAAAAAAATTTTTTAGAATTGCAGGCATGCTTCCCCACCAGAGTGGAAAGATGAACACTAATTCATCAGCATCAGCAATTTTATTTTGTAATTTTTTTACTGTATCGGAAACTTTAATTTCTCGTATATTTTCAAAAGCAAGAAATGGAATAGCATATTCTTCATCATATAAATTGATAATTTCAGATTGAAGGTCTGTATTGTTTTTTGTTCCATTGTATTGCGATGCAAGAGTGTGGACGAATCCTTTTGAGCTTGGTTGAGCTGTAAAAATAAGAGTTTTCATATGTTTTATAAAATATGTATAGAGAGGGTTAGACTATATTTCCCATGATAAGAAAGAAGATAAACAATAAAAAAAGTAAGATGAGGGAGACAATAAAAAATATACTTCTTCCACTTCGTGCTGTTTTAATATCTTCAAGAAGGAATGTTTTTTCTGCTTCTAGGGTTGCAATATTTTTTTCGAGCATTTGCTTTTCATTTTCTGCTTCAAGTACAGGAATTTTTGATTTTGATTCTGTTTCAAGTATTCCAAGTTGATAATGCATATGTCGTAACAATTCATCTTTTTTTTCAAGTTCTTGTTTTGCATCATCATATAATACTTTGTATTTATGTATTTCTTGTGCAAATTGATTCTGAAGTGCTATATCTGTGTTTGGTTCTGTGTATGGAGAGTCGTCTTCTGTATGCTTTGGTTTTGATTTCTTTCCAATTACTTGTGTTACACTTGGGTTTTTTTCATTTTTTATTACATCGAGTTCTGTAATAAGAAGGAGAACATGCCCATTTTCTCGGGTAATGGATAATTTCCCTTTGGCAACATATCTATCAAGTGTTCGAGTTGAAACACCAATATATTTTGCTGCATCAATTCTATTTAAAAATGTGGTTTCGTCGTACATAATATCTTTTTTTAGGAGTAAAAAGTGCTTACAAATCTCTTAAAAAGTTTTAATTATATTTCCTACTCGTGAAGAAAAAAGAGGATGAGAAATATATTCCTCTTTTTTTGATTGAGGAACTTCCCAGCATACACCGTATTGTATAGATTTAAGAGGTATTTCTGGAAGTGTATGAGAAAGATGTTCGTGTTTTTCTTGTCCTTTAAAATCATCTTTTGCTTCTACTATAAAACAATTTTCTTCTGAGAATCGTGCTTCTGATAGAATAAATTCATTAGTATTTGTCCAGTCGTACCATTTTCCATCGATTTTTGCGACTACCAATTGTTTATTTAAATTTACAAGTTCTCCAGAGGTAATGATTTTTGAAAGTGTTTGTATTTTTTCTTCGAGAGAAAGTGTTGCATCACAGTAAAATCCCCATTTTTCTCTTCTTTTAATATTTTCTTCATGAAGAGTATTTGCAAATGTTTTTTCTGTTTTATCTGTAATTTTTAATCGCACAAGTATCGTGAGTTCGGTTGGGTCAATTTGTTGAGGAATAATATCTGTGAAGTCCGTTACCGATATTGTTTGGTTGTTCAATTCGGTAGTATTTTTATTTTGAAAATATTCCCAAAGCGATGCAAATACTGGGTTTCCATTTTCATTTCTTTCTGGATGAGGCATGAGTGCAACTACATTTCCTTTTGGATTACAAATTGCTGCTGCATTTTTAAAACTTCCATTTGGATTTGTTGGATAATGGTTATCTTCTTCACCTTTATCATTTACATATGTAAATACAATAAGATTTTTTTCTGCTACCTCTTTTTCCATTTCAGGAGTAAGTGTAAATCGTCCTTCACCATGGGCAATAGGAATATGAATATTTTCTGAAAAATTTGAAAATGGTGTTTTTGTATTTACGGGTTTAAGTGTTCTATAAGAGTGGTAAAACCCTGTTCCAAGAATTTCTCCTTTTGCATTTGTTCGTTTGTTATCTAGTAATGCAATAGTTGGAATATTGTTAGAATCAGAAAGAATGAGCCCACTTTCTACAAGCATTTGTGCTCCATTACAAATTCCTAGAATTGGAGTATTGTTTTTTGCCATTTCTGTAAGTGTAGAAAAAATTGCTTCTTGGCTAGAGACAATACCACTTCTACCTCTGTCTTCAAAAGAAAATCCACCAGGAAGTACAACCCCATCAAATGTTTGAAGTTCTTGTGGGTTTCTATTCCATAAAAATACTTCAGCTTGAAAACCTTGGTTTTGTAAGGCTCGTACTGTTTCTGTTTCGCAGTTATTTCCTGGAAATGTAAGTACTGCAATATTTGGTGTATTCACAATGTGATAATAAAATAATGTAAGATTTTTGATATTTTTATTTTATCATATATTTGGTGAAAATTCTAAACAATATATAAAAAAAAGCCTCGGAATATAAAATATTCTGAGGCTTTTTATAAAAAGTACTATAAAAATTATTTACAGATTTTGTTAATAATTTCTTTTGCTTTGTCTTGTCCTCCAAGACCAAAAGCAATACCACCAGCAATAGTAAGAACTCCAACAATTCCAGAGAATAGTGTTTGAATTAATTCTGCTGCAATGTTTAATTGGTTTAATACAGCCATTACTGTGAATACAAGTACTGCAATTTTTGCAATTTTCGCTACTGTTGTCGCAGTATCTGCAGATGCAAATAATGATGCAGAGTTTTGAATAAGGTTTTTAACAAAGTTTGCAATTGCAACTCCTGCAAGAAGAAGAATAACAGCAACAATTCCATCAGAGATAAGAAATGTAAGAATATCTTGCATAAGAGTTGAAAGTGCTGGTATTCCTAATACATTAATAGCTGCCATATATAATGCAACTTTCGCAACAACTCCAATCACTCCTGCTACAGCAGTAGATGGTGAAATATCAATTCCAAATTCTTTTAATTGACCTGTTAATCCAACTTTTTCAAAAAGTGCATCGACTCGTGCTTTTTCAAGAGCAATTTGTACAAATTTCAAAATTTTTGAAATAATCCATCCTCCTACGATGATGATAATAAGTGCAACCAATGCTGGTTTTACAAAAGTAAGAACTCCTCCTAGTGTAGAAAGAATATTGTCTACAATTCCTTGAGATGTGGCTATTGTAGAATCAGCAATTCCTTGCGTATTAATGTTAAGCATAAATATAAAATGTAAAATAATAAATAACACAGTAATTATCTCATGTATTGTTATGAAGAGCAATTTCATCCCCCTTGTTTTTTTATACTTGTATTGTTGTATAGTTGTTGGATACTTATGCAATTTTTATTGCAGTTTTGTCGCTATTTACATCAATATAAACAGTTGCTTTTTCTGTTTCTTCATTACATTCTAAATTTCCTTCAATAAGTTTCATTGCAAGTTCATCGAGTAATTCGTTTTGAATTGCTCTTGCAAGTGGTCGTGCTCCAAATTCTTGGTCGTATCCTTTCTCTATTAAAAAGTTTTTTGCAGTATCAGAAATTTCAAAAAGAATATTTTGTTTTTCTAATTTTTTTGTAAGTGAAGACAAGTGGATATCTAAAATTTTTCTTACATCATCTTTTGAAAGCTGATTAAATGTTACAATCTCATCTATTCTATTGATAAGTTCTGGTCGGAAAAAAGTTAATAATTCTTGTTGTATTTCTTTTCGAGATTTTGCCTCTCCTTTGTCATTATTCATATCTGTTACAAGATTTGAAGTCATAACAATTATTGTATTTTTAAAATTTACAATTCGACCTTTACTGTCTGTTAAATGCCCTTCGTCTAATATTTGTAAAAAAAGTTTAAATACATCTGGGTGTGCTTTTTCTATTTCATCAAAAAGTAAAACAGAAAAAGGTTTTCTTCGTACTTGTCCTGTTAATTGTCCTTCGTCATCGTGTCCAACATATCCAGGAGGAGATCCAATAAGTTTAGAAACACTATGACTTTCCATAAATTCAGACATGTCAAATCGAATCATTGCATGTTCATCTGAAAATAAAAATTCGGATAATGCTTTTGAAAGTTCTGTTTTTCCTACTCCCGTTGGTCCTAAAAATAAGAAGCTTGCAAGTGGTTTATTTTCATCACTCAGTCCAGAACGAGATCGTCGTACTGCATTTGCAACAGATTGTAGTGCATTTTCTTGCCCAATAACTCGCTCTCGTAAATGCGTTTCTAATTGTAATAATTTTTGTGTTTCTGTTTCTGTCATTTTTTCTGCAGGAATTCCTGTCCATCGTTCTAAAACTTCTGCAATTTCTTTTACTGTTACTTCTTCTCGTAATAATTTATGTTCAGATGTATTTTCTCTATTTTCCGCTGTTTCATTTTTTCGTAATAATTCTTCAAGTGCTGGAATTTTATTATATCGAATTTCTGCAACTTTTTGGAGTTCTCCATTTCGTTCGGCTACTTCGGCTTCTTGTCTGAGTGCATCAATATTTTTTTGAGCATTTCTAATTTCTACGACAGAGGCTCTTTCTTTTTCCCATTGCATAGAAATTTCTTGAAACTCTTCTTTTAATTCAGAAAGAATTTTATTGATTTCATGTAATCGTTTTGCATTTTTACTCTGTGTAGTGTTTTTATTTTTTTTCTCATTTTTACTTTCTTGAAGAACTGCTTGTTTTTCAATTTCAAGCGTTCGTATTTTTCGCTCTAATATATCTAAAATTTCTGGCTGACTTTCTATTTCCATTTTTAATGCAGAGGTAGCTTCATCCATTAAATCGATTGCTTTGTCTGGAAGTTTTCGGTCTGTTAAATATCGAGCAGAAAGTGTTGCAGATGCAATAACTGCTTCATCTGTAATTCGTACTCCGTGGTGGACTTCGTATTTTTCTTTAATTCCTCGTAAAATCGCAATTGTATCTTCAATACTTGGTTCATCAACTTTTACTGGTTGAAATCGTCGCTCAAGAGCAGAATCTTTTTCAATGTATTTTCTGTATTCTGAAAGTGTTGTAGCACCAATTACACGAATTCTTCCACGAGCAAGAGCTGGTTTTAAAATATTTCCTGCATCCATGCTTCCTTCTGCACTTCCAGCTCCTACAATTGTATGTAATTCGTCAATAAATAAGATGATTTCACTATTGGATTTTTTTGATTCTTCCAGTTCTTTTACGATAGATTTAAGCCGTTCTTCAAACTCTCCTCTGAATTTTGTTCCTGCGACTAAAGCTCCCATATCAAGTTCTAAAAGTTTGATATTTTTTAAATTATCAGGGACTTCGCCAGCAATAATTCGTCGTGCTAACCCTTCTGCAATTGCGGTTTTTCCCACTCCTGGGTCTCCCACTAAAACAGGGTTATTTTTTGTTCTTCTTGATAAAATTTGCATTGTTCGTCGAATTTCACTATCTCTTCCAATAATAGGATCTATATTTCCGCTTTCTGCTTCTGCTGTTAAATCTTTGCAGAATTTTTTTAATGCATCTCGTTTTGCTTCGGGGTTTGCATCGGTAACTTTTTCAGAACCTCTTATTTTTGTAAATATTTTGATAACTTCGTCTTTGTTGAAAAACTGTTCTACAATGCTTTTTGCAGAGTTTGTTGTTTCAAAAAATGCTAAAAATATATGTTCTACAGAAATAAAACTATCTCCCATAGTTTGCATATTTTCTTCTGCTTTTTCAAAAATACGCGTAAATTCAGAATCAAAATTACGAGTAATATCGCCGGTAACGGTTGATTCTTGTTGTAATTTTGTAGAAATATTTTCAATAAATTGAAGTCTATCTATTTTGGTAATTTCGAGTAAATTTGGAATAACTGTATCGTTTTGATCAAGCAAAATTCGTAATACATGAATAGCTTTTACACTTGCATGAGAAAGTTCTTTCGCAAGGTTTTGTGCTTTTTGCATGCTTTCAGCTACTCGTTGAGTAAATTTTTCTGGATTCATAAAATATGTGGTTAAAATGTAATGTTTGTGTTGTCTTTCTTTATATTACCAATTTTAGCAGTTGAATGTCAAGAGTGCTAATTTTAAAAATATGTTACTCTGTTTTTGTTGAATATTTACTAGTTCTGTAACAAAAAAATTATGAAAATTTATTGCTTTTTAGGAAATATTGGAAAAGAGTATGAAAAAACACGCCATAATGTTGGATTTTTATGTGGTGATTTTTTACGAGAAAAATTGAATTTTTCAGAGTGGAAAAAAGAAAAAAAGTTTTTTGGAGAAATTGCAGAGGGAATGGTAAATGGTGAAAAAACTCTTTTTCTTAAACCACATACCTATATGAATGCAAGTGGGAAAAGTTTGCTTGCGGTGCATCAGTTTTATAAAACAGAAATTTCTGATATTTGTGTGATATATGATGATAAAGATATGGTATTGGAAAAAATTCGATACCGGAAAAAAGGGTCGAGTGGAGGACAAAATGGAATAAAAAATATTATTTCTGTATTTGGAACAGATGAAATTTCACGAATAAAAATAGGTGTTGGAAACGAAAAACAAGTCTATTTTAACGATACTGCAGATTTTGTATTATCAAAATTTTCAAGTGATGAGCTTTCTTTTTTAGAGACGGATATTTTTCCGCAAGTTTTTACACTGTTGTAAATTCTAAAAAAAATATAAACTCTTGATAGAACATATAATTTATCTCTTTTTTTATGCGTAAAATTTTTATAGGAAATGATCATGCAGGTCCAGAATATGTAGATGCTATTATTGAATATTTACAATCTAAACAGTATGAAGTAGAACATGTTGGAAGTGTTGGAGGTACATCGGTGGATTATCCAGATTTTGGGGAAAAGTGCGGAAAGGCTGTTGCCGAAAGTAATGCACAAAATGAAAATTCTGCATTTGGAATTGTTATTTGTGGAACAGGGTTGGGGATTGGAATTGCTGCAAATAAAGTAAAAGGAATTCGATGTGCACACTGTGTAAGTCCATATTATGCAGAAATGGGAAGAAGTCATAACGATGCAAATATGATTTCTTTGGGTGCACGAGTTATTGATTTAGAAAATGCAAAAACGATTATTGATACATTTTTAGAAACAGAATTTGAAGGAGGTCGACATGAAAGACGAGTGAAAAAATTAGATGTAATTTAATAGGGTGAGTTTTTTTGAAAAAATAAACTTGTTTTGTTGTATATAGGTATGGTAACATTATATGAAATTTATAATTTTACCTTTCATAGTATGTTAATTTTTGGTACTCAGCTCAGCTCAGCTCAGCTCAGCTCAGCTCAGCTCATGAATTTTATTTTTTAGAAAAACGATTTTTGTATTTACGATCTGCTCCTTCGGAGGCAGGGGATTCTTTAGAGAATCGAGCAGAGGCTATTGATGGAAAGGTTGAATCTGTAGAAGAAATTGTTAAAAACGATTTGAACGCATTAAAACAAGCAGTTAAAAAATCTATTATACCGAAGAATGCTGAATTATTTGATGCAGCATTAGAAAAAGCAAATTCACTTGATGATATTGAGAAAGCTGTAGATGTATATGCAGAATCTGTTGAAAAAGCAATTGATCTCGCGGAGGATAGAAACAAAGCAGTTATAGATTTAATTGAAGGTGATTTATTAAGTGATTCGGAAAAACAAGAATTATATGGAACTCAAAATCCAAAGATTTCAATATTGTTTGCTGCTGCACAAGAACAAGTACAAGCATTAATTAATCTTAAAGAAAAATATGATATTAGTGCAGATGTCTTTGATGAAGCTGATTTTGAAGATATAGTTGAAGAGGTGAAAGATGATTTAGCTGATCGAATTCATCAATCAGGAAAATATTCAGATAAATTTTTACTTACATCAGAGAGAGATAAGTTGGTCTTAGAATATCGTAATATTGAATTCGGAGAATATGATAGAAGCCCAGTGTTGCGAAATATTGTAGCAATGAGGAAAAACTTAAATAAGTCTAAAGGAATGTTGAATAATGCTATTAATGCTTCTCTTAAATCTTCTATTGTATCTGCGAATTCTGTTAAATTTGCTGCAATTCAGGCAGAGGTTACAGATTTATCAAATATTGTAAAAACTTTTAATCAGCAATCTGAAAAAGTAGAAGCACAGCGTTCTTCATTACGAAAAGAAATAGCACAATTAGAAAAAGTAGTTTCTGGAGCAAAAAAGAAATTATTACGTTTTGATAAATCAATTGATAGTTTGGAAAAATCTATAGGTAAAGCGGAAGATAGTGTAGATGGTGCAGAAGACAGCTATAGTGCAATAAGAAGAAAACATGGTGTATTTTGGACAATGGAAAAAAATATCAAAGAGGTTCTTGTTGAAAAAAAAGAAGATGAATTAATAGATGAAATAAAGGAAAAAGATGATAAATTTTTACTCGATAAGGAGAGAAATTTAAGAATTTTAAAACTGAGAAAGTTAAGAAGTGGGTCATTAGATCTTCCAGAAATTAAAAAAGCATTAGAGGAAATAAAACAAGCAAAACAAGCAATTATTAATTCTGAAAGAAATGTTGATCAAGGAGAGGCTCGTTTATTTGAATTAGAAGGGCAACAAAAAAGTGTTGAAGATATTATAGAAAATCTTGAAGGAGGTATATTTACCGAAGGAAAAATTGAAAAACTTAAAAAAGAATTATCGAATGTAACAGCTGAATATGAAAAAGGATTTTGGAACACTGTATCTTCATGGTTTTCAAGTCCTGATTCGACGAACACGATTGATGATAATGAGGATGATGGTTATAATTATTAGAACTCCTACTTCTCTGTCTTTTTCATAGTATACATTCCATAGACTCCAGTGATAAATAAGACACAGTCTGTTAATGCTCCTCCAATAGAACCGTTTGAAATATTATAAGTAAACCACCCTAAAAGCATTATTGTAAATGCAATTCGCATCCAAATACCTTTTAAGGTAAATAAAATAATAGTACTGATAATTGAGGCACCAACAGGGATAAGATTTATCATTTTTTCAGTATCTGTTCCATCATCAATATATATATATAAGTAAAATCCAATAAAAATATAAATAAGAACAATTACAAAAGATATTTTTTTGTTAAATGGATATTTAATAGCTAATAAATTTTTTATTACATCAACAGCATTTAAAAATCCTGCAGAAAGTGCTCCTAAAAGCAGGAAATGTATTGCCCAAATAAAAGATGAAATCGTCATTCGTATCATAAATTTTTCGTTGTTATTGCTCAGAAATGTTAAAAGAGACATTCCAAATCCTGCAAACCCAATAATTTGAGCAAGTGGATTTTCTTGAAAAAGGTGAATAAGATTGAAAAATAAGTCAGTAAATATATCCATGTTTTTTTGGTATGTAAAAATAATTGTAATGATATATGGAGTGTAGCAAAAAGAAAAACTATGCTAAAATAAAAATATGAAAAATTCCAAAAAAATATTATTGGCAATAACAGGGTCTATAGCAGCTGTAAAAGCATATGATGCAATTCGAATGTTTCAAAATGATGGATATGAAGTGCAATGTGTGGTGAGTAAAGGTGGGGAGAAATTTATTTCTCGTTTATCGCTTGAAGCACTTTCTTTATATCCAGTTTTAGGTCCAGATATTTTTAGTTTTCCATCTTCGGAACATACAAATCTTACATTACAAAATTATACTACAAAACATTCTTCTGATATTTTTGCACATATAGAATGTACGAAAGATGTGGATGCGGTGGTTGTGCTTCCTGCATCTGCAAATTTTTTAGCAGATTTTTCTCAGGGAAGAGCAAGCGATTTTTTATCGAGTATGATGCTTGCAAATACAAAGCCAGTGTTGTTGTGTCCTGCAATGAATGGGAATATGTGGAAAAATGAAGCAGTTCAAAATAATATAAAACAAATTAAAAAGAGAGAGGGAAATATCGAAATAGTAGCACCACAAAAATCTGGAATTTTAGCATGTGGAGATGAAGGAGTGGGGAAGTTAGCTCTCCTTCAAAATATAAGATTATATCTTGAAAAAGTATTAGCAAAACATGGTACTATAAATACTCTTGAAAATACAACAGTTGTAATAACTATGGGAGGAACACAAGAAAAAATTGATCCTGTTCGTTTTCTTGGAAATTTTTCTTCTGGAGAAACAGGGAAAATTATTGCAGAGCAGTGTTTTATTTTAGGGGCAAAAAAAGTGATTTGTATAGTGGGAAATGTGAGTGTTTCTTTGGAATATTTGAAAGAAATAGAAAATTTTGAAATTGTTACTTTGAACAATAACTCAGCACAAGAAATGTTAATTGCTACAGAAAAATATGTACAAGATGCTGATATTATAATTTTTGCCGCAGCAGTTGCAGATTTTACACCAAAAAATTATTCGGAAAATAAAATAAAAAAAATACATGATAATGGTAGTATTCCTGCACATGTAGTGCTAGATTTACAAGAAACAATAGATATTGCAAAATATATTACAGAATACTGTAAAAAAACTCTTAATAATAAACAAATATTTGTAGGGTTTGCACTTGAAACAGAAAAAAAAAGAGAACATTTTAAACAGATTATTCAACAAAAATGTGAAAAGAAAAATTTAGATTATGTATTGGGGAATACACCACAAAATTTTTCTCAAAACGGAATATCTCAAAATTTTAATTATGTAGTGTATTCAAAAAAAACTCAAACCTTTACAGAAGGTGTTGAGTTTTTCGATAAAAAAAGTTTTTTTACAGCGTTTTTAAAATCTCTTTTGTAATGCATTTAGACCGTTCAACTCCTGGTTGATTAAATGTGTTTACACCAAGCATTTCCCCAATAAAGGCAGTAGAAGCTTCTAAAAATAAAAAGAGTTGTCCGAGTGTGTTCTCGTTTATTTCAGAAATATGAAGGGTAAGGTTCGAGACATTTTTTTCTTGAAGTGAAGTTTGTGTTCCTTGAAGTTCTGCGTGAATTAAATCTTGAAATGTTTTCTTATGAAAAATTTTGTGTTGTGAAGAGAGAGAATCGCTTTGTGTGATGAAAACAGTATTTTCAAAGTTTTCTACTTTTACAAAAATAACAAGTTTATCTTCTGGTCCATCGGAAAAGAGTTGGAGTTGAGAATGTTGATCGGTTGCACCAACAGCAGAAAGAACAGTGTATCCTTGTCCGTCTTTTCCTGTCGATTCTGCTAAGAGTTGTGTGTACCACGCTCCAAGTTGCTGTAGTCGAGAAGAATAGGGCATAAATGCATGAATGGGTTCATCGGCTAAATAACAGCTGAGAGCAAATTGAAATGGAGTATTGTTGTGAGGGTTAGGATCGGTAAACAGTTTTACCATTTTTTTTGCACCAGCAATCATTTCATCAATATCTATTTTCATGAAAAGAGCTGGAAGCAGTCCTACGGCAGTAAGTACAGAAAATCGTCCGCCAATATTTTCTGGTACAGAAAAGGTTGGAATATTATATTTTTCCCCTTCTTCTCGTAAAAATCCAGTTTTTCCAGTGATGATAGCTATATTGTTTTGTAATTCATCATCTGTACTCTTTCCTTCTGTTTTAAGAAGATTAGAAAAATATAAGTATTGTGAAACCGTTTCAGATGTTCCACCAGATTTTGAAATAATAATAAAAAGTGTTTTTTTAAGTGTTATTTTTTGAGTACATGAAAATATTATATCTGGATCACTATTGTCGAGAATATGTAAGTTTGGAGTATTTTTTTTTGGTAATGCATTTACTATCGCAGATAGCCCAAGTGCAGATCCTCCAATTCCACAAATTACAATATCTGTGAAATTATTTTTATTTTTTTTATAAAATAATTGTATTTCTTGTATTTCATTTTGAAATGCAGGTGTTTCAAATATTGAATAAAACCCTTGTTCGTGTTTGTGTATTCTTGTAAGAAGTTCTGGTAGTTTTTTTGTTCCTACTTCCCAGTGGTCATCATAAATTTTTTGTGCAGAAAATAAATTTGTATTATTAAGCGTTATAGTGGTCATAAGAAGTATATTATTTAAATATTTTGCTATTAAAGGCAAAGTATAATTGTTCTGTTGCAAGAATTACGATGGGAAGCATCATCCAGATAAATGGGGTAAAGAGAACGGTAACCATTGTGTTTGAAGATGGAGCACCAATTCCTATATAAATAAGAATAAGCAGTGTTTGTGAAAGTGTAACACCAATCACACCTCCAATAGCATACTTCACTCCTGCAAAAATTTCTGCAAATAATGCGGATCCACTAGCAGAAAGAAAAAGATGTATTCCAGCGATGGTAAGGGTGAAACTTTGAGTTGAAGATAAAAGGTAGAAGGGAAGTACTGTAATAAATAAAAATATATTTAAGAAAAATACGGCTTGCAGAGTTTGTTTTGTATATACATATTTTTTTTTATTGTATTTTGTTAAAAAATATACCGCAGAAAAATTTGATGAAAATGATAATATGAATAATATAATGAGCAAACTACTTCCAGAGAAGTCTGCTGAAGTAAGGCTATTCATAGAATTAAGATACATTATTGCTACCATTGCGAATAGTGCAATTACAGTACCGAGTAATCCTCCTGCAGTGCATGAAGCAATATCAGTAAAAAAATTTCCGATAGAGTGGGTATTTTCTTTTTTTGATTGCATTGTCATAAATGTTATAGGCTTTCCCAAATACCATGAAGGTTACAGAATGCATGTGCAGATAGTGTATCTGTATCAGTAAGGTTAGACACAGTGAATACTGCTTTTGGTTCATCTGTTTTTTTCAGTGTTATTTTTTCAACTGATTCTCCATTTTTAAAGAGTTCAATAAAAATAATCCAGTGGTCATCTTCCATTGGGTGTGTAATTCCATCTCCACAGCTTACGGTTACAGTATTTTCCGATATTGTGATAAAAGGAATATGTTTTCGTTCAGAATCTGTAAGATTGTTTTTATCTACTGCAGTTTTAATAAGTGGTGCCATTGTAATATAGGGGTAAGATAGGGTGATAGTAATATATTCTATAGAAAGTGTAACAAAATCATCTCTATAAAAAAAGAGCAGTGAAATATTTTTCACTGCTCTTTTTACTAATACTTAGGCGTTCTTATTAATTTTTCTTTCCATTTCGTTTTCGTTCTGTTTCAGTAAGCCATCGTTTTCGTAATCGAATATTTAATGGAGTAATTTCTACAAATTCTGTTGCATCGATATATTCAAGAGCGATTTCAAGAGACATTGGAAGTGGTGGTGTAAGATTTACAGCATCATCTTTTCCAATGTCTCTTGAAATCGCTCTTGAATATATCGATGCAACAGAATTTGTAGAAATTACTCCATTAAATATTCGATTACGAAAACGATGGCTTACTGAAACAGAACGAAAACGAAA
>CAMZKZ010000043.1 GCA_947311645.1 uncultured Candidatus Altimarinota bacterium
ATTGAATATGGAGCAATAAAAATGAATATTGATACTGATATGCAATGGGCTTTTACAACTGGAATAAAAAATTATATCACAAGTAAAATAGATTATCTTCAAACACAAATTGGAAACCCTGATGGAGATGACCTTCCAAATAAAAAATATTATGATCCACGGAAATATTTACGAGCAGGAGAAGAAACTTTTGTTACTCGACTCGAACAAGCTTTTTCTGAATTAAATTGCATCAATAGAAATGCATAAAAAATAATTCAAATACACCAACAAATTTTAAAATAAGTACATTTTTTTGTACTTATTTTTTTATATACTATACACTTGCATCACATTACACGACATATACTTTTTCATTATAAAAATGTTTACAGCTATTGCAAAATTTTTTCTCAATAATAAAGCACTCTCATGGCTTATTATAGTTTTTATCATAATAAGCGGAGGAATAGGATTTATATCGATGCCACAACAATACAACCCAGAAGTAACACTTCCTGCATTTAGTGTACAAACAACATTTGCTGGTGCAACAGCACAAGAAGTACAAAAATTTGTAACAAATGAAATTGAAGAAAAACTTGCAGAAATAAATGGTGTAGATATTATATCATCTCAATCATTTGAAGGTGGACAATCTATAGTACGAGTACAATTTTTAGTAGGAGAAGATTTAGAAAATGCAAAAGTAAAAATTTTTTCTAAAATAAGCGAAAATCTCAACCTTGCCCAAAACCCAAATATCTCTCAACCGCTCATCAAAACTATTTCTCCAGACGATATCGCAATAGGAGTATGGTCTCTTACTTCAAGTCAAATTTCCGAAGATGCTATTAGAAAAAAAGCTATTACCATCAGCCAAGAACTCCAACAAATAAAAGGAATTGCAAATATTTCAGTAAACGGTGGAGAACGACAAGCATTAAAAATAATTGTAAACCCAGATAAACTAAAAGCACAAAACCTTTCACTCGAAGAAGTTGCCAATACCATAAAAATAAACAACGGAAGAGCTATTATTGGAAATCTCAGAACAAACACAGTATTACATGAAATTGAAATTGATACCGCTATCAACTCTCCAGAAAAAGCAAAAGATATTGTTATTGGAAACGGAATTACACTTGGTGATATCGCTACTATAAAAACTGCATACACAGAAAAAACATCATATACAACACTTTATCACAAAGACCAAGTTCATACTCAATCTGCAGTATTTCTTTCTATTGCAAAACGAAAAGGAGAAAATACTTCTGATGTAATGAATCGAGTATTTACCAAAATAAACGAAATTTCTCAACGACAAGAATATCAACATATAACATTTCATAATGTTCGAAACACTGCACAAATTGCAGAAGATTCAATATTTGGACTCGGAACAAACCTTCTTCAAAGTATTGCAATTGTAATGGCTATCCTCATGATATTTTTAGGTGGGCGTGCTGCATCTCTTGTTGCTATTGCCATTCCCCTCTCCCTCATGATGGTATTTTTAATAGGAGCAATGGGAGACCAAACAATGAACAAAGTAACACTTTTTGCCCTTATTTTATCCCTTGGACTTCTTGTTGATTCTGCGACAGTCGTTGTGGAAAATATTTACAGAACATTGCAAATTGACGATAACCGAGATACGCATACAAAAATAGCAGATGCCGTAGGCGAAGTAGGACTTGGACTTTTTCTTTCAACTCTAACATCAGTTATTGTCTTTTTACCACTCACACAAATTTCTGGAATGATGGGGGCATATATGGGACCACTCGCATTTTTTGTTCCCGCAGCACTCATCTGCTCACTCTTTATTGCATATGTTATTATTCCATTTTTAGCACAATTTTTCTTAAAAATCACACCACACAAGAGCACAGAAAAAAGTATCCAACTGCAATCAGGGGAAGAAATTCCTACTGCTCATATCGCTCCAGATAAAAAGAACCTATCTTTTTTTGATCGACTACAAAATTGGTATGGAAACACAATTCAATCAATACTCAATAGTAATACGAAACAAAAAGCTATACTCGGTGTTACATTTTTTACTCTTTTTGCAATTTTCAGCTTTATCCCATTACAATTAGTGCATTTTCAAATGCTTCCAAAAGCAGATAATAAAACACTATGGGTTACACTCGACAAACAAGAAGGAACAAATAGCACAGAAACACAGCATCTTGCACAAACAATTCAAGAAAAAATTTCCACTCTTTCAGATATAGAAAACATTACACTTTTTACAGGACAAGCACCTATTGCCGATTTCAATGGATTATTTCGAGGATTTTCTGGACGAATAGGAGAACACCAATCAAGCCTTCTTGTTAGCTTTACCGACACAAAAGAGAAAACATCAGAAGAAAAAGCAATAGAAATTCGCAAGACCATTACACCGCTTGCAGAAGCAGAAAATGCAATTGTTCGAGTTGTAGAAGATCCTCCTGGTCCACCAGTATTTTCAACACTTGTGGTGCGAATTCTTTCAGAAAATACCAATGCACAAAATACTACAAGAAAAATTGTAGAAAAAATTCTCCATACTACCGATGGAGTAGTAGATATAGATTCTTCTCAACAACACCTATACCCACGAAGTACACTTGTTATTGATCATAAAAAAGCAAAAGAAAACAATATCTCGGCATACACTATTTACAACACATTAAATCTTGCTGTAAAACCAGAAATAATCTCGAGCTTTTCGACAAACAATGCAAAAGAAGAGTCGGTTATAGAATTTTCTATTCCAAAAAATAAACGACAAACAATAGAAGATATACAAAAAATATCTGTAAAAAATATGCAAGGAAAAATGATTCCTATTTCGAGTGTTACACGCATTATAAAAAATACTTCAGCACAACCATTACTCAAATACGAACACAAAAAAGAGTCTGAAATTTATGCAGAAATGGAAAAAAGAAGTGTAATATATGCAATCATCGATACAATATTTGCATTATACAATGATAAATATAACGACACTTTCTCTATTACAAGTTTTTCACTATACGGTATAGATCTTATCGATAAACAAACAAATGAAGCTGTTCGAATTGAATGGGGTGGTGAGTTCGAAATGACTCTTGATAATTTTAGAGACTTACTTATTGCTCTTGCTGTTGCATTTTCACTTGTATATGCAATTCTCGTTGGGCAATTTAAATCATTCACAATTCCTTTACTCATTATGGCAACAGTACCACTTGCTTTCATTGGAATTCTTCCAGGATTTGCTATTCTTGATGCGATAAATGGAACATTTTTAACCGCAACTGCACTTATAGGATTTATTGCACTGCTTGGGATTGTGGTAAACAATGCAATTATTTACCTTGAATATTTGGAAATTTTAAAACAACAAAAAATGGAATTAAAAGAAGCACTGATTGAAACCGGAAAAACACGACTACGACCAATACTTCTTACTTCAATCACCACTGTTCTTGGATCTCTCACCATTGCAGGAGACCCTGTTTGGTCTGGACTCGCATGGTCTATTGTGTTTGGACTTTCTTTTTCTGCAATACTAACACTTGGTGTTTTTCCAATTTTATACTACAGAAATCAGAAAAATGTGTGGAAGAAGTAAGCAAAATATTTTTCCTACTCACTCCCAATAATTGTTAAATACACAATTCCACTTTTACTCACCACAAGAGACAAACCATACGAAGATTTTTGCTGAAAAAAATCTGATAATATTGCTGGATTTTCTTCAAAATACTCTTTCATTTTTTTGGGAGATTGATGAGATAAAACAAATATCCCAACACTTTTTGTAATATTATAGGTATCTAAAATATTTTTCCAACTTTCTCCTGTTGAAAAATCTGTTTGTGCCCCCTCTTTTTCTCCCATAATTTTTGACCAATCTTCAGATGCATTTTGTAAAATAATCTCTGTATTTTTATCTGGAAATTTTTCAGAAATATAATTATATAAATCAAGTGTTCCTGTTTCAATATCCGACTGATTCAACACTGTATTTTGAAAAACCTCTACCAGCAACACCTCTCCATTCTCTAAAACTGCTGATGCGACTCCAACAAATTCAAGATCTGGATTTAATAATGTTTTCCTATGCGTAGGTGAATATTCCAAACCAAGAGTTGCAAATGCAGCACCACGAGAATGTGTAGCCAAATTTTCCGCCAACGAACTTGTCAGACCATAATCCGACCGCATATCATTTACACTTAGCCCTTCTGGAGTATAATGACTTAAATAGTTTCGCTCTTTCATATCTCTTACCCTCACCTGTGCCAAAGAATTTAATTCAACCTTTTCTTTCAATAAAGGAATGTTTTTTGATTTCCGTAAAATATTTATGAGTTGAATAATTTGCGAAGTATTTGCATTTACTACATCTGTATTTTTTGCAGAATACTCAAGAATATCCATATTATTTGGTAAAATTGGAAAAAATCCATACGGTGTTACCGGAACAACCGCCTTTGCTAAACCAGATGCATCAGAAATTTCAATTATATAAAGATCTCGTACCTGTGGAATAAATTCCACAACGAGAGATTTCTCATTCCGCACAATAAGAGATTTTTCATACATCTTTTCAGAAGAATTTAAAACATATGCTTTATACAACGATAAATTTTCAGTACTTTCACTATTTTTTAGCGTAATTTCTACAGATATTTTTTTATTCGGAAATCCATATTGATATGTTGTTGCATCATAATTTATTACAAAATCATTACTCACATACGGAGTAAATTTTGTATACAGTGGCAAAATAAATCGTGCTCGCTCAGAAGAATCTTGCGTGATACGAAATTGAACTAACCCAATTTCAAAATTCTGAAAAAAATCTGTTTCAAATTGAAGCGTACCACCTTTCACGGTTAAAGACTTTGTAACCAATTGTCCATTTTTTTTTCTTTGAGATACCACTATCTCAAACACTTCAAAACTATTTGCATTCCATTGCAATTTCATCTTTCCCTCTGCAAATAAAGCATTTACATGCAAAGGAGACAATTTCCCTGAAAGATCCGCAGAAAGAACATTTGAATTCACTCCATTAGATTTTCCAAAAATATTTGCCGTATTCAGCAAATATCTATACATATACAGTGCTACTTCCCCACGAGTAAGCACATCTCCTGCATACGAATATAAACGAGTTCGCTCCGCATCTGAATACACAGTATTAAATAAATGTAATTCATTTGCTGCATCAAAATATGGTGCAAACCACTCTTCCCCCTCTTGAAGAGAACGCACACTCACACCATTAATTTCTATAATCATTTTAATTAACTCTGCTCTATTTACCCTTCGAGTTGGATTAAACTTCCCACTTCCAGCCTCTCCCAAAGGATTTATAACTCCCATTTTTTTTGCAGTATAAATATAATCAGTATACCATTTTGAAGGCAAAACATCAGAGTAAACATACTGATTTCCTGCGGTAAACAAAGATTTTTTAGACGCTCCCAATAATAATTTTACAGCCTCAACTCGTGAAATTTCATTCCCTGGAGCAAATGTATTATCAGAATACCCATTCACCATTTCATGCGTATATAAATAAGTAATAGCATCAAATGCTTTGTCATCTGGAGAAACATCTAAAAAAAATGGAAACCTCGAATTTTCATCTCCAACTGACACATCTGTTGATGCGTATGCAGAAAAACAGAACAACAGAGAAAATAAAGAAAACACTGCCAAAACTGTGGAACGAGAAAACATATATATATAATTCATAATATTTGTAATATTTTGTAATAATAACACGACTATTAAAGTACTATAAGCCTAACATAAAACAAAGACGTAGAGAACGCTGAAAAACAATTTGACAGAAGTATAGAGTTTTGGGAAAATGCTTATCGACGTATTAAATTTTAATTTTTATTTTATGGCAGATTACGTACGAGATAAAGACCACGTTAATGTTGGAACAATTGGTCATGTAGATCATGGGAAAACAACTTTAACAGCGGCAATTACAACTGTGGCAGCTACAAAAATGGGAGGAGATGCAAAAGCATTTGACCAAATTGATAACGCTCCTGAAGAAAAAGCACGAGGTATAACTATTTCAGCTTCACATGTTGAATATGAAACAGAAAATCGACATTACGCTCATGTAGATTGTCCAGGACATGCTGATTATGTAAAAAACATGATTACTGGTGCTGCTCAAATGGATGGTGCGATTCTTGTGTGTGCTGCGTCTGATGGACCAATGCCACAAACTCGAGAACATATTCTTCTTGCAGGACAAGTAAATGTTCCAGCTATCGTTGTTTTCATGAATAAATGTGACATGGTAGATGATGAAGAACTTCTTGAACTTATTGAAATGGAACTTCGAGAACTTCTTTCTATGTATAACTTTCCAGGAGATGATATTCCTTTCATTCAAGGTTCAGCTCTAAAAGCACTTGAAAATCCTTCTGATTTTGATGGTGATGCAAAATGTATTCTTGATCTTCTTGATGCTCTTGATAATTACATCCCTCTTCCAGAACGACTTATTGACCAAGATTTCTTAGCTCCTATTGAAGATGTATTCTCAATTAAAGGACGAGGAACTGTAGTTACTGGACGAATTGAAACAGGGAAAGTAACGGTTGGAGATGAAATTGAAATTGTTGGTATTCGAGAAACTCGAAAAGCAACTGTTACAGGAGTTGAAATGTTTAACAAATCACTTCAAGAAGGACTTGCTGGAGACAATGCTGGTATTCTACTTCGAGGTATTGAACGAGATGATGTTGAACGAGGACAAGTTCTTGCAAAACCAGGAACAATTACTCCACATACAGAGTTTGAAGCAGAAGTATATGTTCTTTCTAAAGATGAAGGAGGACGACATACTCCATTCTTCTCTGGATATAAACCTCAATTCTACATCCGAACAACTGATGTTACAGGAGATATTACTCTTCCAGAAGGAGTAGAAATGGTTATGCCTGGTGATAACGTTAAAATGATTGTTAAACTTGGAGACGCAATTGCACTACAAGACCAAACTAAATTCGCAATCCGAGAAGGAGGACGAACTGTTGGAGCAGGAGTTATTACGAAAATCCTTAAATAATTTTTAAGTATTTATAACACCAATAATAGTAAACTTCTTTTCATAATTTTCTTTGTTTATTATGCTGTATTTACAGAATTACAAGTAAAATTATATTTTATATACTGATCTTTTACATCTTATTTCCTATGGCAAAAGCCACTGATAACGGTGCTGCGGCACCAAAAGTACGAATTATTTTAAAGAGTTTTGATCATTCTTTAATTGATGAATCTGCCAAGATTATTGTTGAAGCTGCAGAACGTGGTGGAGCAATAGTTGCAGGCCCTGTCCCTCTTCCTGTTAAAATAAAACGATTTACGGTTAATAAATCTACTTTCGTTAATAAAACAGCACGAGAACAATTTGAATTAAGAAATCATAAACGATTAATTGATTTATCTGAGGCCACTCCGAAAACTATTGAATCTCTTTCTTCGTTACACTTACCATCAGGAGTAGAAATTTCTATTCAAATGAAATAAGAATGTGTTTGTGATACTTATATACAAAAAAACCGACTATATCTATAGTCGGTTTTTTTGTATTCTTATATTTGCTCTTATATTTGCTCTTATATTTTTTCTTTCCTCTCAAAAGTAGACCTCTCTATAGAGTATACATTTTATATTGTATTTTTTTTATAAAATATAAAATTTATGTTTTATAAAATGGAAAAACAGTGTAATATTTTAATATAAAAATATTATACTATCTCCTTATTTTACTCCACTTTCTCATGTCAAAAATGAATCCTATTCTTGATTTTCAAAATATTTCTCAAAGCACATTACAGACACTTTGTGAACACCATAAATTATCTATCACTCTTGATGAAGCACACAAAATTGTAAAAATGCTTGGACGAAATCCAACGCTCACAGAAGCAACAATTTGGAGTATTCAAGGATCAGAACATTCTTCATATAAATCTTCGCGTCAATTTTTATCACTTTTACCAACAGACGCAACTCCTGTTATTTTAGGACCAAAAGAAGATGCAGGAATTGTTGAATTATGTGAAATCAATGGAGAAAAATATGGATTAGTATATTCGCATGAATCACATAACTCCCCTTCTCAACTTGTTCCATTCGAAGGAGCTGCAACTGGAGTTGGAGGGATTTGTAGAGATATCGCTTGTATGGGAGCACGAGTTATTGGAGTACTTGATCAACTACGATTTGGAAATCATACAACTCAAAAAAATCAAGTTATTGCACGAGGAGTTGTAGAAGGAATTGCTGGGTATGGAAATCCACTCGGAGTTCCAAACATGGGTGGAGACATTGCTTTTGATGATAGCTTTGATGGATTTACACTGGTAAATGTTGTTGCCCTTGGACTTGTAAAAGAAAAAAATATTTTGCACTCATATGCACCAGAAAATGCTGCAAAAGATGGATATAATTTAATTGTTGTTGGAAAAGGATCTGATAAAAGTGGATTTGGTGGAGCAAGCTTTTCTTCACAAATTGTGAAAGAAGAAGAAAAAGAAAAAAATCTTGGAGCTGTTCAAGAACCAAATCCATTTCTCGAACGACATCTTCTTGCATCGTTTCAAGATTTATTTACTATTTTAGAAAAAGAAGGAACATTACATACTATTGGATTTAAAGATATGGGAGCCGGTGGAATAATGTGTGCATCGGTAGAAATTGCAGAAGGAAATGAAAAATGTGGATTTGGTGCAGAAGTTCATGTAGAAAATATTCATGTTGGAGAAGAAAATTTACCTCCTCATGTTATTTTATGTAGTGAAACACAAGAACGATTTTGTTTTGCTGTTCCGCCAGAAATGACACAATTTGTACTTGATCATTTTAATAATAAATGGGATTTACCAAATGTTTCTCCTGGTGCAAAAGCATCACATGTTGGAACGATAAATGACTCAGGACGATATGTTGTAAAATATAAAGGAGAAGTAATTTGTGATGCGAATATAAAAGATATTACAGAAGGGTTACGAATTGACCGACCATATAGAGAACCAACGGATCTTACAACTGAGGAATCTGCTAAAATTAATCCGAATACTATTGGAAATCTTTCTGGATTTTTATATAAATTTTTATCTCGACCAAACTGTGCAGACAAAACATGTATAACAGAACAATATGATCAAACAGTGCAAGGTTCTACTATTCTTGACCGCAGTGTTTCTGATGCGGTTGTAGCAGCACCACTGCGTGATTTTGATACCCTTAACGACGAAGAGAAAAAACACGGATTTGCTGTTTCAATTGGAGGATCAGCTCATCTTGGAGGAATTTCTGCATTTCAACAAGGAGCAAATGCAGTAACAACTGCTATTCAACGAGTTGCTGCTACTGGAGCGTATCCACGATCGCTCACAGACTGCTTAAACTATGGAAATCCAGAAGAAGAAGAAGACATGGGTAAATTTGTTGCAGGAGTAAAAGGAGTAGCAGAAAGTGCAAAAAATATTCATCTCTTTGAATACCAAAACGAACCAACTCCATTTATCTCTGGTAATGTTTCCTTATATAAAAAAGGAAATCCTTCAGCAATTGTTTCATGTGTTGGATCTATAAAAGATGTGAATACTGCAGTTGGAAATGTTCCATCAGCAAAAGAAATTGCGATTGTTATTGGAAAACGACCACAAGAAATAGGAGGAACAGAATTTGCAAAAGCATACACAGATATAACAAATGAATCTTTACAGATTTTTGCACCAGCTATTACAAATTATACAACAGCCGAAGAAAATATTTTTGCTATTTTAGAAGCACATAAAAATCAGCTTATTTCATCTGCATCTGTAATTGCGGAAGGAGGGCTTGCGAATACTTTTTTACAAAAATGTATTCGAGGAAAAGTAGGGTTTAAAGGAGATTTTTCTCAATTTTCAATTGAAGAACTTTTTTCTGAAGGAAATGGATTTTTAGTCTCTGTTATACCACAAAACCAACAAAAATTTCTTGAACAGATGAAAGAAAAAGGTATTCCTACAACCGTACTCGGTCACTATTTACCAGAAAAATTTGATGCAATTGATGGAAAAACATTTACTCTAAACCGAAGCGTATTAGTTGAAGGGTGGAGAAAAGGGTTACGAGGAACTGTCTTCTAATAAAAAGACACTCTTATATTTTTACACCTCTCTTTTTTTACAGTATGAAAAACACACTTTTTTCCTCTTTCGCGATATCACTCTTATGCATTTCTTCTGTATTTGCAGTACCAGAAATTATTAGCCAACAAAAAGAAGAGCCAATAAAAATTGAACAGAATATTGCTGATGATGCTTATATTGCAGGAGACGAAGTAAATATTCATGCAAACATTTCTGGAGATGCCATTATTGCAGGAATGAATATCACACTTGAAAAAGATGTTACAGAAGATGCACTTCTTGCAGGACATACGATTGTTATAAATGGAAATATAAATGATGATATTCGTGCTGCAGGACATAATGTTACGATCAATGGAAATGTTGGAGATGATATAATTGTTGCAGGGAAAAATATAACAATTCGAAATTCAACAATTGGAGGTTCTATTATTGCAACTGCAAAAAATGTAAAACTTATTAATATTACAGCAAATGAAGGCATTCGTATTACTGCAGAAACAATATTTTTTGACAGTAAAGTAAAAGGACTCGTTTCTTTAACAGCAAAAGATATTACATTTGGAGAAAATGCATATATTACAGGAATGCTTACATATTCTGGAAATATAAAAGGAATATATTCAGAAGACACCCTTCAACAGATTGTACAAGGAACTCTTACAAAAGAAGAAAAATCATATTTTTCCCCTGTATCATTACAAGAAAAAAAATTATTATTAATTGGATACCTTACGAGTATTATTTTCTTTGCATTTTTCCTTTCGATTAGTATCCCAAAATATTTTTCAAAAACTGCTTCACATATTATATCTGCACCATTTTCACGATTTTTCTCTGGATTTATATGGATTGTAGGAGCACCGATCATAGGTTTTATATTGTTGATTTCTATAATAGGATTACCATTTGGAATTACTCTCATTTCGCTATGGGGATTATCATTATTGCTTTTACCATATTTTTGTACGAGCCTTTTATCTGCATTCTTTTTGCGAATTTTTAAATGGAAAGGATTTTTTGCAACATTTGTTGTAACTATTTTATCTGCAATTATTTCTATCACTCCTCTTTTCTTATTACTTTCTCTCTTTGTAATAGGAGCAATGCTCAAAGAAAAATCTATTGTGCTTCAATCATATAAAAAATAAGGAGACCTACAAACAATACAATATAATACAATGAAATTACGAATTTATACTGATGGTGCATGCAAAGGAAACCCTGGGAAAGGAGGATGGGGGGCATATCTTGAATATGGAGAATATACCAAAGAAATATATGGTGGAAATCCACATACAACAAATAACCAAATGGAATTACAAGCCGTAAGCGAAGCACTTAATTGTTTAAACAAACCAACAAACCTTACAATTGTTACCGATTCACAATATGTAAAAAATGGAATAGAAAAATGGATGAAAAATTGGAAAAAAAATGGGTGGAAAACTGCATCAAAACAACCAGTAAAAAACAAAGAATATTGGACAAATCTTGATGAAGCATTACAACGACATACCGTTTCTTGGGAGTGGATTAAAGGGCATTCTGGACACCCTGGAAATGAAAAAGCTGATGAATTAGCAAATAAAGGTGTGCCTCAGTAACAATACTGTAAAACAAAAAAACAGGATATATATCCTGTTTTTTTTATTATAGATATGTTATGTAACATAATTACATAAGCAGTTCTAGCTCTACAATATGTTCTTCCGTATCTTCTAATGATTCTTGTTTTGGACCTGCAATACATGAAAGCAATACATCTTCATCTGTTTCAATATATTTATCTCCATCAAGTGTTTGATCTACATGTTCTAGTCCTCGTACAATTTTTGCACTACAACTCATACATGCCCCTGCATGACACGAAAAAGGTAAATCAACATCATTTTCTGCACATTCGTCCAAAAAATTCATTTCTCCTTCAATTAAATCATTAAATAATTCTTCCCCATCTCCATCTTTTACTATTAATCTAATCATATTTTTTAGTAATATATTGTATTTTTTTCCATACATATA
>CAMZKZ010000044.1 GCA_947311645.1 uncultured Candidatus Altimarinota bacterium
GTAAAACCGCAAAATTTATTTGTGCAGATATTCCATTCCATAATCATTTCTGGATTTGGTGTAACAACTGTTTGTATTCCACTCTCTGCAGAGTGTCGAAAACTATCGATGTTTTCTATTACTTCATCAAGAGTTGTTCTATGAAATGGAATATCTGCACAAATAAATTTTGCGGTTTTACTAATTTTTTTTGCACGAATACAAATATTTTGTTTTTTTACACTATAAAAACTCTCAACTATTGTAAATCCAGATTCTTCCAATAAAGCATGCAATTCAGAAATTTCAAAACTATAATAATATCTTTTTATTTTTTTTTGTCCAAATGGAATAATAAAATCTCTTTTATTCCAAAACGGATTATAAAGAGATCTCCATAATGCTTCTTTTTTTTGTGGTTCATACTTTTCTTGCTCCCATAAATTCCATACTGTACATACAAACTCTCCTCCTTCTTCCAATACAGAATAAATATTTTCTAGTGTTTTTTTTCGTTCAGAAATTTTTGATAAATGATGAAAACTTGCTACAGCCCATACTTGTGCAACATTATTTTTTGCATCATCAGAAAGAAATTTGGGAAAATCTAAAAATCCTGCTTCAATAAATTCAACAGTATTCTGTATTGTATCATCTGCCGTATTCTTTTTGGCTTCTTCTAAAAGTTCTTTTGAAATATCAAATCCAATATACTTCCCTCTAAAATTTATATTTGTAGAGTTTTCATCGCGTAAAAATTTATTTAATCGTCCATTTCCACACCCGAGGTCCAAAATATATTTTGTATTAAGATTTTCTACTTCATGCACTCCCTTTGAAAGTCTTTCGAACTCCTTCCACTGATAATGGCGTGTTGATGAAAAATCCTTTGCAAAGCTATCGTATGCTTTTGGTAAAAAATCTGTTGCCTGTGTAGGAGTTAAAAAAGACATTGATCTGATGAGTTATAAAAAATTTATAAAGAAAAATATACTACTAATATGCACATTTTCTGTACCATAAAATATCATCTCTATATTCTTCTATATAATCTTCTCCTAAATAAATACTAATATCAGAAGGAGCAATATCATAAATTGTGTCATCTTTTTGCACATCTTTTTGTACATCTTCTCTCTCTTCTGATAGTTTTATATTATCTGCTGTTTCAGAACACGAACTATCAATAAGACTCTCTTCTTCAGTTGTATCATTTGCAACACAAATAGCATTTACTTCATCAAGTGTTATTTCGCTTTTTTCCATAGTATCATCTCCAACTGATTCTGATACTTTTTTTGCTGGAATTTTCAACCACTCTTCTAGTATATATGCAATTTCTTCATTTCTCCCAGATTCATCTTCTCTATATTCTATTACAGATTTCTCTCGTTTTGGAGCATTGCCTAACTCTGATAAATTTATAGAAAAACGATTCAGAACTATCTCTAGTACAGAGGCAATACCTCCAATCTTCGTTGTATTGTATACAGAAACTATTTTTTCTTTTGTATTAAAGAGCTCTGGAGCGACTGTAATGAGATGATGATAAAAAGAAATATCTGACCATTTATCTTTTGTATTAATTCGACATGGTAATAACACAGAAGCTCCATTAAATAAATTTCGTGGTGGAGTATATAAAAACCATTCATTTTTTGAAATTGCAGTACTTGCCATATCTTTTACTCCTGCCATTGTAATGGCAGACCGATCTAAATCTTTTATAAAATTTATAAATGAAAGAAGTTCTGTCCACGACATATTTGTCCAAAAATTTTCATCAATAATACCTAAAAGAGATTTAATTTGCGATGGAGAAGTTAATACCCCCGATTCTAATGCTTTTTCTTTGAGTGCAAATATTGCCTTTTTTTGCCGATATGAACGACCAAAATCTCCTCCTGCATTTCCATGACGAGATCTCACATATTTTAAGGCAGTTGCTCCATCTAGAGTTTGTACCCCTTCATCAAGCTTAAAAATCGTATATGAAAAATTTGGCCCAGGATACGAAGAGTCATATATTTTCTTTTCAACATTTACATCAATTCCTCCAAGTTGATCTATAACTTTTACAAACCCTTGAAAATCTATATAAAAAGAATAGTCTATTTCTTCATCTATAATCTCTGATATTTTTTTTACAATAATAGGGCTAGATAACGCTATCATTTCAGGCGTATCTGTCATACCTTCTCTAAATTTCCAGTGATTCATGGCATCCATGAATACACTATTAATTTTCCCTTTTCGTTTCCGTCCTTCAATCGTATAGCGTACATATAAATCTCTCGGAATCGAAAGCATAGAAACTGTTCCTAAATCATGATTCAGTGTCATTACAATTAAAGAATCTGTTAAATATCCACCATCATGGTTTTCTCCACCTGCTCCAAGTATTAAAATATTTGTACGATTATCCTCTGTTTTTTTTAATTCTTTTCCTAAAACATTTGTTGCAACTTCAAGCGTGCTATTTAAAATTTCTTTTTTATTTTCACTCACATACGCATATACAAAGTATCCACCAATACAAAAAAGAAAGAAAAAGAGAATCCATAACAGCTTTTTTTTCTGTGTTTTCCATATACTTTTTGGTGCTGAAAAATGCTCAGATTGTGCTTGTTTTATATCTGTAAATATTTTCTTACTTTTGCGTGTATACTCCGATTTTTTATCGATATTTCGTGTTTCAAATGGCATAATAATTTATTATTGTTTGCAAGTTTTTATCCAATCTTCATTATTCATATACCAATCAATTGTTCCATCTATCCATTCTTCAAAGGTATATTCTGGTTTCCAGCCTAACTCTTTTTCAATCTTACTGGCATCCATAGCATACCTTCTATCATGAGCCTGCCTATCTTTTACATAGGTAATTAAATCATGAGATTTTCCTAATTTATCAAGAAGCAGTTTTGTAATTTCAAGATTTGTTTTTTCGTTGTGTCCTCCAATATTATAGACCTCTCCCAATGTTCCTTTATGCAATACCAATTCAATTGCTCTACAATGATCTTTTACATATAACCAATCTCGTATATTTTTTCCATCACCATACATTGGTAATGATTCATTTTTCATCGCTTTCATCAAGAAAAATGGTATCAATTTTTCAGGATACTGATACGGTCCATAATTATTTGTACATCGCGTAATCAATACTGGTAATTTATATGTTTCAAAATATGACAACACAAATAAATCTGCAGCTGCCTTACTTGCAGCGTATGGGCAGTTCGGAGATATTGGAGTATCTTCCGTAAAATATGTACCAGTTGTATCTCCTAAATCACCATACACTTCATCTGTTGACACTTGCAAATACTTTTCTACTCTATGTTTTTTAGAAGCTTCTAACAAAATTTGAGTTCCCTTCACATTTGTTTCTAAGAAAATTTCTGGACCAAGAATAGAACGATCAACATGCGTTTCTGCTGCAAAATTTACAACAAAATTTGGTTTATATAAAGCAAATACATCTTCAACCTCTTGTTTTTTTGAAATATCTCCTTGCACAAAAAGTATTTCATTTTTTACTGCATCTAAATTTTTAATATTTCCTGCATATGTTAATGCATCAAATACAATAATTTGTGCATCTTTATGCAATTCTCTGTAATAATGCACAAAATTTGAACCAATGAATCCAGCTCCACCAACAATTACAATGGTATGTTTTTTATTTGTCATCACACTATTCTATAATATGTCTTATCTTATCTCTAATAGAGTATCATAAAATAACTAAAAAATTAAAATATAAATCCCTAAAAATTGATAAAATAAACAGAATAGATTTTTATAAATAGAGTTATCAGATAGTGCTAAATATTCTAAAATAGTGTATACACCCCATTATATTCTTCCAAAGAAAAGTTATTCTATTGCTCCTCCCCAACAAACTCATTAATCATCACTTTCACAAAATCTTTCAATTCATAAATAAGACCAGCCATTTCTCCTCTTGTTATATTGTGTGTAAGCATTTTCTCGTCTTCGCATGTTTCTCCAAAATTTTCTGGAAGTTTTATATCAGAAATTTGTTTCAATTCTTCAATAAATTGTTGTTCATTTTCACTAAAAGCAGATACATCTGCTGTTCCAGAAAATAGAACAGCACATCCCAACACAAGACCCAGTAGATTTTTTTTCATAGATAACAAAAAAGTAATAATACAAAAATAGTATCTCTTATACTTCACCTCACTCAATATAAAATTATATCAATTACACAAAGATGAAATAACTTTTTGCAATATAAACGCTATACCATCTCCAAAAAGGTTTCCATCGCTCTGTTCTTCTGAATATAAATCAATAGATAGTGTAGCTGACACAGAAGAAATATCCTCTGATATTTTTTCGATATTCCATTCCAAAACATATAATCCATTTTCCTCTGAATAAGGTAATAACTCAAGAGAGACCGAACGCAATTCTGGAGACATATCAAGACTATAGATTCTTGAATATTTTGAAAGTTGTATTTTTTTATTTTTAAATTTTTCTCGAAAAAGAATTATTTTCTTTTCCAAAAGAGTGCAATTTTTTAAATGCTCAAATTGATACTTTTCTATCTCTGAATGATTTCCAGAAAGCAAAACCTTTGGAACTTCTATACCTCTCCACTTTTCTGGACGCGTAAACTGCGGATACTCCCCCTTTTCATATAATGCAGTCGAAAAGGTTTCTCGTTCATGCGATATTTCTTTAGCAATAACATTTGGTAACAAACGAACTATAGAATCTAAACAGAATAATGCAGGAATTTCTCCACCAGTAAGAACAGTTTTTCCGATAGAAAATTGTTTATGTACATATTTTTGTATCACTCTTTCGTCTACACCTTCATAATGTCCGCATAAAAAAATTTTATGTGTATTTCTTTTTGCAAGTTCATAACTCTCTTTTTGTGTTAATTCTGGAGCTGATGGTGTAAAAAATATAACTTCACAGTCTTGCCAATTTTCTATACTTTCGATTGCTCGTGCTATTGGCTCTGCTTGCATAAGCATTCCAGCTCCTCCTCCAAATGGTTTCGCATCTATTCGTTTATACGCATTATCAGCAAAATCTCGAATATTTATTGTTTCAACCGATATCTGTTTTTTTTCTATAGCACGCTTTACAATACTTTCTTGTAATGGAGAAGTAAAAAAATTTGGAAATAATGTAAGAATTGAAAATTTCATCATTTTTATATTGTAATATTTACACACATACGCATTATTTATACCTGATTTTTCCACATATGTGCATAGGTATCATTGCGTGTAATTAAATCTTTATGCACACCTTCTTCTACAATTCTACCATTTTCCATCACAATTATTCTATCCATTTTTTGAATAGTAGACAAACGATGCGCAATCACAATTGCTGTTTTATTTTTTATCAACTCAAAAATTCCTTTTTGAATTTCTTTCTCTGTGATTGAATCAAGTGCTGATGTGGCTTCGTCTAAAATCACAATAGGAGCATTATCTACAAAAGCACGCGCAATTGCTATTCGCTGTTTTTCTCCCCCAGATAATTTTACTCCTCTTTCTCCTATAACCGTATCTAAGCCTTTTTCTAAATTATTTACAAATTTTAACGACTGAGATTTCTCTAAAGCTTCAAATATTTTTTCATCTGCAATATTTCTTCCCAGCGTTATATTTTCTCGCAATGTCCTATGAAACATTTCTGGATGTTGCGGAACAATAGAAATTTGATTTCTCAGCGATTTCAATGTATACGCATTGGCTGAAATATCATCAAACAAAATCTCTCCTTTTTGTGGAATAAAAAACCGAAATAATAAATTTGTAATTGTTGTTTTCCCACTTCCAGACTCCCCTACCAACGCAATATGCTCACCTGATGCAATAGTAAGATTGAAATTTTCAAATAAAATTTTTGATGAATCGTGTGAAAATAGAAGATTTTTCATTTCTATTTTTCCAGCATGTATTTTTAGATCTTTACTAAAACTTTCATCTTTTTCAATCTCTGCAGTATTGATAATTTCCAACATTTCACTCGCATTTGCCACAGATGTAAATAAAGAACGAAGAGATATTCCAAAATCCCATACTTTATTAAAAATTAAAAATAAAATAGTCTGAAATAACACAAACTCTCCAATAGAAAAACTTCCCATTTTCCATTTTTCTAGCATTCCAAAAACCATATACAACTCCATTCCAACCATTAAAATAGCCTGAATTCCAAATATAACCCCTGTTATTATCCATGAAATTTTTGTAACTGCATATAATTCATCCTGCTTCTTTTCAATTACCAATTTTTCATTTGCTTCAATTTGAGAAGTTTTAACAGTAAAAATATTTGAAAAAGTATCAGAAAAAAGTGAACCAACTTTTGATTCTAATACTGCCCGTTTTTTATCAAATCGAAATTTAAAATAAAAAGCACCCCCAGAAATAAGAAGAAAAAATATACACCATGCGAAAAATATGAGTGCAAAATATAAATCTTCTTGAGCAAAGACAATAAATCCTCCAATAATTACAAGAGTATTTACAAGTGCTTTAAAGAAAAACCAATCAGCAATTTGTTCAAATTCTGCAACAAAACGACTATGTTTTTTTATTAAACTTCCTGCAAATTCATTTTGAAAAAATAAATATTTTTGACGCGTTAAGACATCAAAGGCATATAACGATAGTGTATTTTTTCCACCAACTTCAAATGGAATAATAAACCACTCAAAAACTCGCCAGACTATAATCCATATAGAATATGCAATAAGAAGGGACACAAGAGCACTCCACCCAAGAGTATATAAATCGGGCGTAAAATTTTGTGTAAAAATATTTGCCAAATCTTTATAGTAAAGAGGCGTTATGACTTCTACCCCTACCGCAACAACCATAGTGAGTACCAGAATAGCAAATGTGAGTTTTTGAGATTTTACTATTTTTAGATATTCTTGAAAAAGAGTTATTGTATTATTTGTATTATTCATATTATATTTCTATATTTAGTATATTTAGTATATTTAGTATAGCATATTACTTTCTATAAACATATATTATGTATCTTCTCTCTGCTTCAGAAATATGAAACATAATAAAAAAACAGCCTAATTGCTCAGGCTGTTTTTTTATTTTTTTAAAAGAAAAAACTATTACAGAACTTCTGATAAATCTAATGTTACCCCTGGAGCCATTGTAGAAGTAACAGTTATTTTTTGAATATATGTTCCTTTTACTCCAGAAGGACGAGCTTCTTTAATAGCTCCGATAAGAGCTGTTAAATTTTCTTCTAAGTTTTCAAGAGTAAATGATTTTTTCCCAAAAATTGAGTGAACAATTCCTGTTTTATCTGTTTTAAATTCAATTTTCCCTTTTTTCAATTCTTCAACAGATTGCCCAATATTTGGTGTAACAGTTCCTGCTTTTGGAGAAGGCATAAGCCCTTTCGGACCAAGAACTCGTGCTACTTTTGCAAGATTTCTCATGTATGCAGGAGTTGCCAAAGCTATATCAAAATTAATATTTCCTTTTGTAACCTCTGCAATAAGATCGTCTGCTCCAACAATATCTGCACCAGCTTTTTTCGCTTCTGCTACTTTATCTTCTTCATCTGTAAATACAGCAACTGAAACAGATTTTCCTGTTCCATTTGGAAGAATAATCGTTGAACGAACAATTTGATCTGCATGTTTTGGATCACATCCTGTTTTTACATGAATTTCCATTGTTTCATCAAACTTTGATGTATCGAGCCCTTTCAATAAAGCAATTGCATCTTTTAGTGAATGTGTGACTTCTACCGATCCACATTTTTCAAGTGCTGCTAAATATTTTTTTCCTTGTGCCATAATAATTTTTGGTTAAATAATTGGTTCAAACGCTATGTACAATAGTGTAATAGCTCCCATTGTATAAGTATGAGTTCTAATAGAGATTACCCCTCTACAACAACTCCCATTGATCGAGCAGTTCCTGCTACGATTTTCACACCAGCTTCAAGATCGTTTGACGATAAATCAGCCATTTTTGTTTTTGCAATTTCTTCAAGCTGTGCATTTGTAATTGTTGCAACTTTATCTGTATGAGGTCGTGCAGACCCTGATTTCAGATTAAGCGCTTGTTTAATAAGAAATGATGCAGGAGGTGATTTCAAAATAAACGAGAACGAACGATCTGTGTAAATTGAGATTTCACATGGAATAATCATTCCCATATCTTTTTTTGTTTGATCATTAAACTGAGAACAAAAATCTTGCATGTTTACACCAGTCGGCCCTAAAACCGTACCGATTGGAGGTGCTGGATTTGCCTTTCCTGCTGGTATTTGTAGCTTCACCAGTTGCTTAAGCTCTTTAGCCATATTGTATAAAATAAATAATAATAACCCGATCGCAAAATACATATATTTCTATACCCATTTCGAGAAGCCGATCATTTTGAGTCTTGAACAATTTACAGTATTTTCATGCGTGATTCAATAGATTTTCCCAATTTTATTCTTCTCATTTTTCGCATGTGATTTTTATAATTTTTATTTTATTTTTCAACTTTTACCATATTACTTTCTTTATATAAATACTGTTCATCTGGTGAAAGAATAACAACTGATACACTATCTCCTTTTCTAAAGACATCTGCATAATCTACAAAATTACACTCTTCAGTATTATTCACAAATAATGTAGAAAAATCATTCTGCACATCTGGTGTAAATTCTGCATTTTCTAATTCAGGACAACCATCTTCATCGTCTATACCATCATAATCTTCTGGAACAAGTGGACATAAATTATTGATCTGCTCTATCGGTGATGGTGATATTACTGATGATGTTGATGATGTTGGTGATGTTGGTGATGATGTTGGTGATGATGTTGGTGTTGATGATGTTGGTGTTGATGATGTTGGTGTTGGTGTTACTACCTCTGTCATAACTTGCACTACAGCAGTAACTATTTCTTGAGAAGTTATAGTTACTTCCTCAGTATTTATTACCTCTGTCTCTATTGCTATCTCTGTTATTATCGCAAGCACAGTACTCATCAATGTTGTTACATCAACCGTTTCTTTTGAAGTAACCATTGTTTCTTCAATAAGACTGATTAACACTGATTCCAATGTAGAATTTTCAATAAACTCCGTAATTTCCTCATATGTATATGTTTCAAAAAATTTCTTTAACATATCGATATCTGCAGTATTTTCAATATTTTCTTCAAGAACTTCTCTTATTTTTTTATCAAAAACAGAAGAAGAATTAAGATTTGGATTTGGTTTTTTATCTGTAGTATCAGGAACGCTATTTTCTCCATTTATTGGAATAGGAGAAAGCAATTCATCTCGAGGATTTTTCAATGTATTCGTATTGTTTGGAATACTATTTTCATCGAAAATATCTGAACCATAATACTCTTCCCAATAATCAAAAAACCCATCATTATCACTATCCACCTCTCTACAATCTCTCAATACAAATATTTTATCTGCCATAATTGCAAATTCACCTCTTGTTATATGCTGCTGAGGAAATGAAAAACCAAGAGTTGGAACTACTAAACCAAGATTTATAGCAGTAATCATTTCTTTATAAAACCATTGAGATGGATCCACATCTCCAATGCTTTGTACTGCACTCTGAGTAAGTGTTTCTTCTAAAGGAATATCGGCCTGTCGCAATAAAATTGCCACTGCTTCTGCACGAGTAATATTTTGATGCGGACGAAATTCTCCATTTTTATACCCATTAATCATAGAAATTTCTTTTGCTTTTGAAATACAAAAGTCATACCACGCTTTCGGTGTAATATCTGTAAATGAAAAAGGCTTATAATATTTTTCTTTTTCCGCTTCTGATGGAAGTATACAGTCTAAACATTTTGTAACTGCAAGTGCATCATGCACAAATTCTGCACGCGTAATTTTTTGATTTGGGCGAAATTCATTATTTTCATACCCTGAAATCATATTTTTTTCATATAAATTTTGCACAGCAGTATATATTTGCTCATTTTGTTCTTCCGATATATCAATAAATGGAAAGACTTTTTCTTCTTCTGAAGATGTATTATCTGAATTTGGAATAAGGTTATCCACTGCTGATAAAAATTTAGAGGTATTTATAAATGCATATTTTTTAGAATTATTTTCATATTCAAGTACTTTCGCACTTGCCACTGTATCAAAATCGATACTTACATCTTGCGGATTTATATCTAATAAAACTTCAAATAATACAGATCCTCCATTACGTATTTCTATCACCATGCGTTTTTCATTTTCCCCTGTTACGCTATTTTTTATTACAATATCTTTTTTCTCTACCGATAACACATTTTGATACGATTCAAAAAATCTAATATTTCCATTTTTATAAATCATCACCATTGGTTCATTTTTTACCTGATCAAATATCACACCTCCCCCTGCATTATCAGGAGCATCAAGAGGCATTTGTCCAAAAATAAATGCATCATTTTTATTCGAGTCTGCTATAAATACAGCATCTGTATAGTCCTGAACAATTGCAGAAGAAAAACTCTGCACTGTATCAAGAAATTTTGTAGTATACTCATTTTTTGATTGTAATAAAAGTGTTGCAACAATCTTTCCTGTTACTGTATTTACCAGCACTTGTCGTAATGGCAAATACTCATCTCCAACTAAAAGCTGTGTTTTATAAAGACCATTATTTTCTCCAGAAGGAAGAGGTGCTAATTGCCCATCAGAATCAACCACTCCAATAATTGTACCGGAAACATCTTTTAATACCACAAGATTATCTGCCTGCGTATCCACGGAATCAAATACATAATTACCAAGAGAATCTGTTCTCTGAGGACCTTCTATTTTTTTCAAAACACCAAATCGTTCTCGCAAGAGTACAACTGGAACATTTGCATATCTCGGCTTCACATGCCCAGAAACTGTTCCAATAGATGCATCATCAATAACAACCGCCGGCGGTACAAAAGAAACTGTTGCAGTATGTATTGACTCATTTCCAAATGCATCAACAACCTTAAATGGTACTATTTCTTTTTCAAACAACCATTCATGAATCTTTGTGGTAAAGCTTTCTCCTTGTGTTTCAAATACTCCGTCATTATCTGTATCCCATGAAACAAATGAATCTCCTGTTTCTAAATCAAAAATATCTCCAATAGAAATACGACTTGTTTTATACATAAGTTTTTCTTCAACTATATCATCTAATACGAATGGAGCCTGACCATCTGCTACATCAATATTTAATAATACATCATGACTTGCATAATTACTTAACTCTCCATCAGCAGTAATCCATCGTGCCTGTATTGACTTTACCTCATTTTTTGCAAGAAATATTTCTAATCCTTGATAATCAAATTTATCAATTCGTACAATAGAATTTGGTTGAATCTCTATTTTTTTTCCTGAAATTTCTATAAAACTTTCACCAACTTCTGCATCCCAATCAATATCTTTTTCTGTTAATCCAGAGTATTTTTCAAGAATCGAATCAAATGGGTCTTTCAATAATTGAAATACATATTTTCGTTGTTTCCCATTTACTCGCTGTTCATAGGTAATAGAATCATCAATTTGATACTGAATTCCTGAAAGCAACTGTTTATCTTCCGGCAATACAGATACTGTTACTTTTTTTCCATCTCCAAAGATTGTAAGATTTTTTGGTGATAAAAATTCTGGTAATATTTCATCAAAATCTAATACTTCAATTGCATCTACATCACCATTAATTGGTACATATACATCTCTTTTTTCATACTTTAATTTTTTATAAAGTGTACTTGATTCCGCGTATTTTATATAGATTTCATACGGTGTTGCATACACAATATCATCTATACCATCTCCATTCATATCTGCAGTAAAAAATGAATTAATCAACGGTGTTTCTTCTGTATATGCTGTCATACGAACAGTAGTTGTTCCATCTTCTGACTGAATAAATACACCATCAGTATCATTTCTCGTTGCTGTATTTTCTCGTATATCAAAAGATGTATTTACTGATGATGCAGCTTCCGTTGTTTCGAATGCATACACTTTGGATGCTGGAAATACATAGTGAGATTTCTTTTCTACTAATGCGAAAAAATCAATATTTTTATTTTCTATATTTTCTGTACTTTCTATGTTTTCTACATTTTGATATGCAGTTGCATAAAATTTTTGAATATCTGAAAGTTCTGCTTGCATATTTCCATATTTCTCTAATACATGACTTTTTTGAGATATATTCGCTTCAAAAAGAGGTAACCCCATTTTTTCTCGTAATTGTGTAACAGAAATATAATTATCTGGATTATTTACCGATGAAAATACATTATGCAGTTCTTGCATATCACCAGCAATTAAAACATCAAAATATTCTTTTGACGAACGAATATCTCTTTCTGCTTCGTCTACATTTTCTTGATTTCGTTCTTCTTGTCGATCAATATGTTCTTCAACATTATCCATTCTCTCTTCCACTTCTGTATTCAGATTTTTAACATTATTATTATGTTTATCAGCTTCTCTATCAATATTATCTTGTAAATCAGATACCTCCTCTTCAAAATCTTTTACATATTTATTATCAGATAGATCTAAAGGCTCTCTATATTCATCAACATTCTCACTCAAATTTCTATTTCCTTCTTTGATAAAGTTTGTTGTCCCTCTATTTATATCATCTACAAACTCATGCACAGATTCAGAAATTTCTCCAGTATCTTTTTCTAAATTAACCTCTGCAATAACCTCAATTTCAGAAATATCAGAAATTACAATATCTGGAAAATCTTTTGAAATAAAGTCCATGCTTAATGGATTTACTGGACGATTCGTTAATACTTGTACTACCGACATTGCAGTTGTTTCATCATGAAGAAATATCCCCTGACGCACTACAATACAATATAAATACAATGCTTTTTCTACCACTGTCATAATAGACAGTAAACCCGATGGAATATCTGGAAGTTTTGGTGGCGGTGGAATATCTGGTAATCGTGGAATATCAATTTCTGGAAAATCTGGTAATGTTGGAAGCTCAAACACTGGAAGATTTGGAACCTGAGGAAATTTTACACGAGCACTCAAAATTGGAACATTTGGCAGCATTACATTTGGAATCGATGGAATACGAATATCAACTGCAGAAAATCGTATTTCTGGAATAGTGATTGTAATTGCAGCATTAATTTGTGATACATCTAACACAAGATCTGGAAAACGCGGAAAATGAATAATAGGTGGTTCTGGGAAAAAACTTCCCATAACACTTACCATATCACTACTTGAATCATACTCTGTTGCACGACACTGCTCACATGATGCCTGATACCCATTTAAAATATCTGGAAGTTTTTTATACATTTTCAGCAATTCTCTAATCGTATCAAAAAACTCTAACCATTTCTCATAACGAATTTTATTTTTCATAAACCACCCACCTGTCAAATCTGTAATTGCATCAATATAACACACAACAGAGTATATATATCGACTAATTTGAGAATCAAAATCTTGAATTAATAAACCTGCTTCATCTTTATAAAACAATAATACATTTTTAAGTTTTATAAGATCTTTTAAAAACCTCTCTCCTTTTTTTACAATATTTTGATGTTCACTCCATCTCTCTTTTGGCCAATTTTTTCCTGACTCTTTAAAAGCCTTTAATTCTTCTGTGAAATTCACTATCACAATAGTAACATTATCAAGTGCCGAAAGGAGTTCTTTTCTCGACAACGATGGATACTTTAACTGCACTACCTCTCTTTGCACATTTATCAATGGAACACTCTCTAGCATTCTATAAAAATCATCAATAGACCGTGCAGTGTAATCCAATGTTTTTTTATTTTTCCCCTGAGGAGTTACAAAATCATACGCAGAATTTACACCAGATTTAGATGTATCTATCACACCATCGTCTCGTTCTTGATTATAAGTACTCTCTGAATCTTGTTGTTCTGTCCATTGATTTTCAAATGTTACATTTGAAGTATTCGTAGAAAATGCATCACTTGCATTAGAAAACTGATCCTGATCAACCATTCCTGCAGTAAGCGAAAAACTTTCAGTATTTCCATCTGTATCAAAAAAAGTATTTGAGAGGTCTGGATACAAAATACTTAACGAAGGAACGGTAAACATTGATCCAACTTCTTCAAATTGTCTATTGAGCCACCTCCCAAAATATCCTTCCGAATTATTTCTTACATTACGAGAAGTTGGAATACTCGTATCTATATTTGCCAAACTATATGTTGCCGTATCCGAAGATTGCCCTCCAACACTTCCTTCTACCTGAAATACTGTACTACTAGAACCAAGAGATATTTGAGTTGCTTTATTTATTTTTGCTGCTAACTCATTACACACCTCTCCAAAGTCTCCTTCAATAGCTTGAATAAAACAACTCCCACCAGGATTTGTAGTTGACATTCCAGCCCCTGTACAAATTACGAAACCAAGCCCTCCTGTAATGGTTGGTGATAAATAAAAACGAAATGTTGAATTTGCAAATCCTGCCTCAAACGGAATGCTTACAACCGGAGAATATGCATAACATCGATACAATACACAAAATGTACCTGAACCATAATTAAAAATTGTCATTACGAATGGCTGATCTATCGTATATGATCCAACTCCATCAATAGCGAGTTTTTTTATTGATGAACCATCAATAGAAACTCCTGTACCACTCAACAAACTTCCAATATTTCCTGCAACCGCAGTAAAGGCCTGATTGAGAATAGGTGCCATGTTCACCTCACCTGGTGTAAAAAATGCAAAGTTAAATGGCATATTTAAACACCCTCCTGCATTACACGACGCCAAGAAATCTATAGTATCATCAACAACTCTTTCTAATTCGTGTAATTCTTTATCAAAATTATCATCCCACATTTTTGGAACTCCATCATCATCAAAGTCTCTTCCCATATCATCTACTACTGTTGTTACCCCTGATTCTTCAAGAATTCCAAATGATGATTCTGCCATAAGTGCACCCCGAATTATAGTTTGAATATCTGCAGTAGTAAGAGGGAGAAGATTTCCATTGTCATCTTCTTTATCCCATTCGAGTAACTGTTTTACAATTCCTTCTATATTTGCACTATTTATATCATCTTTTTCTAAAATATCTTTTAAGAGATTTGTTAATACCAACGACAACTCTGATTTCACATTTTTTATAGCTCCTTCATATCCCATCTTCACCATATATTCTATAGCATCATCTTTCTTTCTTTCTAAATCATGTATCTTGTTTACCAAAGAAAGTATTTTTTCTAACACTTCTGCATCTACTTCTATACTATTAATATCGAGCAATTCAAACAATTTTTTTATATCAATATCATTACTTACCATCTCCTCTAAAGCATTCGAGTCATTTTCTTCGGCTGTAACGACTGTATACTTTCCTCGCTCTGTTGCATCACTTTCATACTGTAATCTCCAATCATTATCCTTGCTCATTACCGTAAAATCAAGAATATCATCTACATCTTTATTAATATTCGCAAGCTGAAGCGTAAAATATGGAACTTCTTTTATTTCTGAAATATAGCTTAACTCTATCTCTTCTGATGGAAGCAATGTTATATTTTCAAATATTACTCCACGCGACACAGTTGGAAATACCTCTCCTGCATATGTTTCTCCACATTGTTTCGTATCGATTTCTGTATCCACATATTTACATTGCGCAGAAGATCTATCAATACTCATCAATTCTCCATACATATCTGCAATAGTAAATGTAATAGGATTTGCATCAAGAGATTGTATCCGTATTTGCGTTATATATTTTTTTCCAATCATACCATCAGAGCCTGTAGTACTGTCTTGTTCTACAAACTTCTTTGTAACCTTTAACGACTTTTGTAAAAGACCAGCCTTCACAAAAGATTTTTCAGAGATTCCATCTGCAAATCCAGCATTTCCTGCTGAAGAAATAATAGAAGAAAGAGTACTTCCTTCATATTGTGAAAATACAGAATTTACATCATCAGATACCGTAAGAGTCGTATTTTCCTGCTCTTCAATATTTGATAAAAAAGATATTTTTTTCACCTCTCCTCGTAAATCGGTAAGTGTTTCAATATTTTTAAAGTTTACCAATACCCCTTTCAACAACTCTTCTTCAGAAGGAATAGTAAAAGCATAACTATCGACAACAATAGCATCTGATGAAAAATAATCTTCATTTCCATACCAAATTTTTACATCCCCCAATTCAGTAACTGCAATAATATCACTAAACCCATCTTTATCAATATCAGCAATTTCTGCTGTAGAAAGAAGATCTGTAGGAAAATAACTTGGATTATCTACAAGCGTTATATTTCCATCAATATTTTTAATATGATGAAATACTCCATCTTTATCCAAATATACTAAATCATCATACCTATCTTCTGGATTTTCTTTAATTTTTAATACAGCTATCATTCGATAATCTGGGTCTATACGAACAGCTTTTCCCCACTGTTTTAAAGTACCATCAAGATTTCCTTTATTTA
>CAMZKZ010000045.1 GCA_947311645.1 uncultured Candidatus Altimarinota bacterium
AAAAAGAGAGATAAAAATTTAAATTTTTATCTCTCTTTTTGATGATTTTTTTTCTAAAATAGCACCCTGTAAATGTCCATTAAGCCGTTATTTTCTACTATTTATCCTCCAATGGATAATATTTATAAAGCAACTCTTGAATAGTTAAACTTCCATCTTTATATTCTGGATATTGTTCCAAAGTATTTATTAGTAGTTTCTGTAAATCTTTTGTATATCTTGATGTTTTAATTTTTTCAAAAGTTTCACCATTTTCAATCAAAATACTTTTAAACCACTGGTCATATGGCCTGAGTTTCTGATCCCTATTGTATCTAGCATCAGGACGCACCTCAGTTACATACCGCTCCTCCTTGCTCTTATTATTATTAAACGTTTCAATAAGTGAATTTACCTGAGTAGTATTGAAATGTTTCTGTAGCTCTGGGATATTAGGAATTTTATTTTTCACTAAATCAAATATTTGAGTTTTCTTTAAATTTTTCATTTTCCCAACAATAAAAGTAGAATACGTTGGTACTGGTGTTAGTCTATTATGCCCATGGTTATCCTGTCTATACTCATAGTGATATTTTCCAGAAAAAGCTTTTAATATTATATTAGTACCATCATAAAAAAGCAAGTTCTCCCTATTACCAAATAATGCTTTAGAAATATTTCCTAGAGCTTGTTCTAAAGGAAGCTTCTCAACTAAAGAAATATGAGATTCTGGTAGTTCTCCTTTACTTATTATATTGTTCCCATTTGCACATGTCTTTTTTGCCAATGCTTGCAATTTATCTTCAGAAGAGTTTTTTTCAACTCCTTTGCAAAGATTTCAACCCTTTCATTATACTTGAAATACATTCAGTATTGGTAGAGAGTGTCTCATTAGCTTTAGAGGGATTTCCTTTTGGACTATTTATATTGCTCATATTGTTATATGTTATAGAATTATGTGAAATAGAGTATTTCATATAATTCTACCATCTTTTTATATGTGTGTCAATATAATTTTTCAGGTAAAGAAAGATTTTAACACGGTACTTATCTACAATGGTGAATGTTGACTAGTATTGATGATTTCTTTTTTGTTACAATTTCATTACAAATATACTCTGAAGCTTATTACTTTTATTACTCTTATTACTTCTTTTTTTTATGAATATTACATCAATTGCACGGCAACATTCCGGGCATTTAATTCCAACGGTTATAGATAAAACTCCAACAGGGGAGCGAGCGTATGATATTTATTCTCGTTTATTAGAAGATCGAATTATTTTTTTAGGATCTGCTATTGATGCAAATGTTGCAAATACGGTAATTGCTCAGCTTTTATTTTTAGAAAAAGTTGATGCAAAAAAAGATATTATTATGTATGTAAATTCTCCGGGTGGACATGTTACTGCAGGTCTTGCTATTTATGATGCAATGCAATTGGTGAAACCAGATGTATCAGTAGTCTGTGTTGGGTTGGCAGCAAGTATGGGATCTATTATTTTGTGTGGTGGTGCAAAAGGAAAACGATTTTCTCTTCCACATTCTGAGGTAATGATTCATCAACCACTTGGGGGGGCAGAGGGACAAGCTTCGGATATTAAAATTGCCGCACAACATATTGAAAAAACAGGAAATGTGTTATATGGAATTTTGGCAAAACATTCTGGGCAATCACTTGAAAAAGTTGAAAAAGATTGTGATAGAGATAACTATATGACAGCTGAAGAAGCAAAAGAATATGGACTTATCGATAAAGTTATTGGGTCTGTGTAATGTGGGATTATAAACAAGAAATATTTGATTGGGTACTGCAGAAATCAGAAAAAAAACGAATACTAGTCGTTACTGGTCCAACTGCAAGTGGAAAAACTGGTGTCTCTATAGAGATTGCACAGTTTTTTAAAACACATGGAATTGGTGCAGAAATTATAAATGCAGATTCTCGTCAAATTTATACAGATTTGCCAATTACCGTTGCAGTACCAACACAAGAAGAGCGACAAAATATTCCTCATCATTTATTTGAATATGTATCGCCTGCGCGCACATATAATGTTGCAGAATGGAGAGACGATGCACTTGCAAAAATTACAGAAATTCATGCTCGTGGAAATGTTGTAATTTTCTGTGGAGGAACTGGTTTATGGCTTGATGCAATAACAAAAAATTATACATTGGGAGTTGCTCCAAATGAACGCTTTAGAAAAGAATATGAGCAAAAAACAAGAGAAGAATTATACGAAGAGCTTTTGAAAAAAGATGAAAATCAGGCAAAAGTTTTAGGAAAAAATAAAAAATATCTTATTCGTGCTTTAGAAATTTGTGAAGCACTCGGAACAAAAACAGAATATGCAGTTTCTTCGGATTCGGAATATGAGTTTTTTCTTTTAGGGATAACATGGGAGAGAGAGAAGTTGTATGACAGAATAAATAGGAGAAATGAGATAATGTTTGCTGATGGGTTTTTACATGAAGCAGATGCTTTTTTAGAAAAGTATATAACAAATATTCCTGATAAAAATAAAGAAAAAGGGTATAAAGCTCATGAAAATACTACAGATATCAATACGAATGATTGTGGTTTTATTGCACATGGAATACCAGAATATTTGCAGTATAGAAATGATGAAATTACACTTGAAGAGCTAAAAGATAAAATGAAACAGCATACACGAAACTATGCAAAGCGTCAGATGACATGGTGGAGAAAAGATGAGAGAGTTCGATTTTTAAACAGAGAATCGGGAGAAGAAGTAAATGTTTCAGAAAAAAATACTACAGAGAGTTCTAAAAAAAATACAAGATTTTTATATTAAAATCTTGTATTTTTTTTAGTATGTTGTTGTATATATTTTATGATTGAGAAAGTTTTGTGATAAGAGTGGTAATCATTTCTTGTTCTAGTTTTTGTACTTTTGGTTTAAGTGAAGAAACCGTTTCGTTTTCAGTAATATCGCATGCTTTTTGGTCTATTATTTTTCCTGCATCTACTTCTTCAGAAACAATATGCAATGTTGCACCACTTACTTTACACCCAAAATCTAAAATATCTTTATGAACATTGTCGCTCATTCCTCCAGCAAAAGCAGGGAGTAATGATGGGTGAACATTAAAAATTTTGTTTCGAAATGTTTCTACAAAAATATCAGATACAATTCTCATATATCCAATCATAAAGATATAATCTATAGAATGTTCTGCAAGAATTTCTAAAACTCTTGTATCAAAACTTTCTCGTGTTTCTCCTTTTTTTGGTTCAACAATAAAATATGGAACAGAGTATTGTTTTGCTTTTTCAATAGCTCCAATATCTTTTTTATTGGTAATAAGAATGCTTTCAACTGTATTGAGTTGTTCTATATGGGTAAATACAGAAGGAAGATTTGATCCAGCCGTTGATGCAAGAATTGCTATTTTCATCGAGATATTTCTGAAGTTGAAGAAGTAATAGTTGGTTTTGGTGTTGCTGTTGGAGAGGCTTCACTTGTTTCACCTGTTGTTACAACTGGTTTTGGAGTTTGCGTTGCATGTAGTTCATCGCTTTCTTCTGGTGAAGAAGTTGGAGTTGGAGTTGGAGTAGAACTTGAAGTAAGAGTGATTGTTATTTTTTTCGTACTTATAATTTCTTTCTCTTCATTTTTTGCATATACGATATACTTATATGTATCTGGTTGTAATTCATCAACCCAATATTTCCATGTTTTTTGTCCTTTTTTATATTGTTGTAATGTGTATGAGGAATCAAGAGTTATGTTTGAAACAGTGATATATGCAACATTTTTTCCAGCTGTTCCGTTTAAAATAATTGTATCTCCTTCAATTTCTGTATCTCGACCTTGATTTGGTGCAGTAATTGCAAAGTTTATTGTTTCTTCTGATGCTGTAGAATCATCTGTTGTGTCTTCTGTCTTTGTATCTTCATCATCATCATTGGCTGTTTCATCGTAAGAAAGAAGGAGAATAGTCGCAGGAGACCGTTGTTTTTCTTCGTTTACTGCATAAATTTTATATGTATTAATTCCTGGAAGAAGAGTGTCGTAAAGTTTGCTTGCTGTATATGACCATTCTTTTTCTTTTCCATTGCTAGAAAGGGAAGGAACAAAAGAAAGTTCTTCTGTAGCGGTTCCATTTAAAAATGTAATAACTATTTTGTTTGTTGAAAGATCTGTAGTTCCTGAAATTTTTTGTTTTCCTTTTTTTACAATAACAGCGGTATCTTCAAACTCTGGAGTTAAAAGAATTGGTTTGTTTATCGTTTCTGTTTCTTCGAGTGTTTCTTCTGCTATAGATTTTTGAATCTCTTCTCCTTTGTATTGTGCTACAAGAATTGCAGATTGTAATCGTGATTCTGTTGGGATAAGAGAAAATGTTGTAATGTCAAATGACTGTCCTACTCCAAATGGAGTATTTTTTGTAATTTTCCCATCATCATTTAATTGAGAAACCCATATATTTTCTCCATCAATAAAGCTTATAACATTGTTATCTACATAAAATGTATTTTTCCCTCCGCTTACATATATGTTTTTTGTAAGAAAGATTTTAAATTCATTTTCTGTGTCAAAATCACTTTTTCCTGAAAATAAAAGTGGTGTTCGTTCTATTATCACTTCTCCAAATAAAGCATTTTCTTCAGTTTTTCGTAAGCTTTTCAATGTGAGTTGAGTATTTTCGGCTAATGAAAAAAATGATGAATCTGGAAGAATTATTTTAGAACTGTTTCCTTCTTTTATATGTATTGTATCACCTTCTGTAATAGGGGAGTTGTCGAGCATCGCACTCCAAATTCCAATATCGGATTGTTGTGATTCTGCTATAGCATCTGATTTTTGAAAGGTTGCATAAATACTTGTTCCTGGGTCTTTTGAAAAAATTGATTGTAAAAACCAAACAACTGTAATTCCAATAATAAGAGAAAGAGCAATATAAAAATATTTAAGTCCTTTGCTTTTCTGATTTGGAGATTGAAATAATCGACTTCGTGACTTTTGGTATGGAGAATAACTCATGATGTATATTGGTTAAGTTCGTAAAATTATCATATAGTATGCAGGAGAAATATTCAAATACTTTAGAAGAATATGTATACTCTCTTGAAAGTTCTAAAATAGAGTAGACCACTTTTATAAAATAAATTTGGAAAGAAGTTATTATATTTATGGAGAAGAAATGAAAATACGAAGACTGTGGATAATAACGGCGGAAATCAAGGAATAACAATTTTTTTATAAAATGGCCTAATATAACCTTGAATATTCGCCTTGAATGTTCGGGCTATAAAAAAATATTGATTTTTACAGTTAATTTGTTTACTATGCTCATTATAGGTTATAACTTTTATTTTTTTACTTTTATACATTATGTCATCTTACGTTGATAATAAAAAATTGCTACAAGAACGAGATCCTGAGTTGTATAATTTAATAACACTGGAAGAAAAAAGAGAGTTTGAAGGAATGGAGCTTATTGCTTCTGAAAATTATGTTTCTCCAAGTGTTTTTGCATGTAATGGGTCAATTCTTACTAATAAATATGCAGAAGGATACCCAGGAAAACGATATTATGGAGGATGTGAACATGTTGATAAAGTAGAGCAATTAGCGATTGATAGATTATTGGCATTGTTTCCCGGTGCAACACATGCAAATGTTCAACCTCATTCTGGTTGTCCTGCAAATGACATTACATATGCTGCAATATTAAAACCAGGAGATTGTGTATTAGGAATGGATCTTGGACATGGAGGGCATTTATCTCATGGACATCCTGTTACAAAAATTGCACAAACATATCGATTTGTTCGGTATAAAATGAAAGATATTGATACCGGAGAAATTGATTACGAAGCATTACGACAAACAGCATTAAAAGAAAAACCAAAACTGATTTTAGCAGGATTTTCTGCATATTCTCGAGACTTAGATTATGCAAAATTTAAAGCAATTGCAGACGAAGTAGGTGCAATAACAATGATGGATATGGCACATATCGCTGGTCTTATTGCAGGAAAACAATTAAAAAACCCATTTGATTATGGATTTGATATTGTAACATCAACTACGCATAAAACACTTCGTGGTCCACGAGGAGGAGTTATTTTAACGTCTAATGCAGATATTGCAAAAAAGATTGATAAAATGACATTTCCTGGTATGCAAGGTGGTCCTCACATGCATACAATCGCTGCAAAAGCTGCTGCCTTTGCAGAAGCTGCAACACCAGAATTTCAAGAATATGCAGCACAAATTCGAAAAAATGCAAAAGCAATGGAAGAAGTATTTATCGAAAGAGGAGTTCGTATGATTGGAGGAGGAACTGATAATCATTTATTTTTAATTGATACCATTACAAGTTTTAATGCAAGTGGTCAAGAAGCAGAAGAAGCTCTTGATGCAATTCATATTACACTAAATAAAAACTCTATTCCTGATGATCCACGAGGTGCATTTGATCCATCTGGAGTTCGTCTTGGAACACCAGCAATGACAACGCGAGGATTTAAAGAAGCAGAATTTAAAAAAACTGCAACAATTATTTGTGATGCTATTGAAGCAAAAGATGATACAAATAAATTAAAAGAATTGGCAGAAGAAGTAAAAGCACTGTGTATTCAATTTCCTGTTCCAGGAGTATAAAAAAAGTATAATATACTGTCTTCACACTCATAAAAATCCTAAAGTCTATACACTTTAGGATTTTTATTATTATCTGCTAAAGTTCTTGAATTTTATCGAAAAAATAGATACTCTAACAATATGAAAGATTTATAATGTTCATTTTTTTACACTTATTTTTATGTCAAATATCTCTATCAATATGGATGAATCATATCGAAGATTATCTCAAAATGATTCACAATTATTACAAGGAAAAAAAGCATTAGTTCGAGTAGATTTCAATGTGCCTATGACTAATGGCAAAATAGATGATGATTCACGAATTAAAGGTGCACTTCCAACAATACAATACTTATTAGATAATAATTGTGCTGTTGTAATTTTATCTCATTTAGGGAGACCAAAAGGAAAAGTTGTTGAATCGTTACGGCTCGATCCAATTGCACAACGACTTGAAGAATTACTTGGGAGAACAGTAAAAAAAATGAATGCTTGTATTGGGGAAGAAATACAAAATGCTAAAAAATCTCTTACTTCGGGAGAAGTTTTATTACTTGAAAATACACGATTTTATTCTGAAGAAACACATAATATCGCATCATTTTCTCGAGAATTAGCAGAAAATATGGACTTTTTTGTACAAGATGCATTTGGATGCGTGCATAGAGCACATGCTTCTGTAGAAGGAGTAACGCACTTCTTACCATCAATGATGGGCCTTTTAGTTGAAAAAGAATTTGAAGCATTGAAAGGAGTATTTATTAATAGAAAAAAACCACTTACTCTTTTAATCGGAGGAGCAAAAATTGATACAAAAATTGGAGTTATTCGTAATTTTTTACCAATTGCAGACACTATTTTAATTGGTGGTGGGCTTGCAAATACTTTTTTTAATGCAAAAGGCTATGATGTAAAAGATTCTCTTGTTGAAATAGATAAAGCATCTACAGCACTATCTATTTTACAAGATGCAGGAGAAGAAGCATGTCAAATCCTGTTACCTCGTGATTTTGTTGTTGCAAAAGATATTTCTGATACAGCAGAGACTCGAGTATTAAATAGAAAAAATGGAGATCTTATGAATGATGGAGAAAAAATTCTTGATATTGGACCAGAAACAATTCAACAATTTTCAGAAGTAATTGCAAATTCTCAAACTGTAATTTGGAATGGACCAGCAGGGTTGTTTGAATTTTCTCCTTTTGCAAATGGAACAAAAGAACTTGGAAAAGCAATTGAAGATAATAATAATACCACTATTGTTGGAGGAGGAGATAGTGTTGATGCAATTAATCGATTTGGATTTGATGAAACGAAATTTTCTCATATTTCAACGGGTGGAGGAGCGATGCTTGAGTTTTTAGAAGGGAAAATGCTTCCCGGTATTTCAGCTCTAAAAAAATCTCATGAATTGTAAAGAGTCTCTACTGTATATTTCTTTAGATATTTACTTTTAAATGTATAAACAACCAAAAAAACCATCGTTATTTTTTCTCAGTACTGCTCTGTTTTTTAAATTACCATTTGGGCGAAAAGTATTGTTTATTTGCTCTTTTATTGGTGTAATTACACTTTTTCTTCCATGGTTTTCTGAAGGCTTACGAATGTTTAATGTGTTTGAAAAATTCACAATTATGGGAATAATGCTTGCTCTTATTACAGTATCTTTGTTATGGATTGCTATACGCGAGATCTATTTTTATAAAAAATATTTTTTAGGAGTGGTAAATTTTTATGCATACTTAATCCTTTTACTTGCAGGAATCTATACATTACTTTTGCAAACATCCGCATTATATGAGTTATTAAATTATAACCCTCGAGCGAATATTTCATTTGGAGGTATGATACTCTTTTTTTCATATGGATTATCCTTATTTGGGTTATTTATATCAAAAAATCATATTGCACATAAACCACAAAAAAAAGAATATAAAAATCCGAATGATATTCATGTTGAAAATGTTTCCCTTAATATAGAAGAATATAAAAAATAACCTTACTTATGACATCATTATTAAACAAAGATAGTATAAAGACTGAAGAAAAATTAGAAAAATTAAATTATAACTTTTTAACTGATAAAGAAGACGATATTGTAATTGAAGAAAAACTGATTGATTATGATGGATTAATTCACCTTGATAAAAAAGATTTTAGCTTAGAAGCAAAACCTGACTTTATAGAAAAAACGAACGATGAAGATATTCGATTTTACTGTAAAACATGTAAGAAAATAACAGATATTCTCGATACAAATTCATCAACTACAAACAATATTCATCTTGTCTGTGAAGTGTGTAATTCAGCAAATATTATAATTGGAACGCAGAGAGGATTGAATGATCACTTTCACTTAACATAACACAATGTATCTTGTGTTATGTTAACAATATATACATCAAAAATACTCTAAACTATAAAAATATGCACCTTTGTATAGACGCACGAATTTTTTCACCAAAATTTACAGGAATAGGACGGTATACACATGAGTTAGTAAAACAATTTTTAGTATTACGACCAGATTGGAAATTTACACTTTTTTTAGCACAATCTCAATATAGTGATTTTTTATCTGAAATAGAGCATAATGATTTTTATAAAACTATAGATATAACTCTACTGGAAGCAAATGAAAAAATGTATTCTTTTCATGAACAAACAACATTTTTACAAAAATTAAACAGTATTGATGCAGATGTTTTTTGGTTTCCGCATTTCAATGTTCCCTATTTCTTTCGTAAAAAATTTGTTGTAACGGTTCATGATCTTACCCTTTCTAAATTTCCAGGGAAAAAAATGAACTCCTTTGTGCATCGTTTTGTGTATTTTAAAATTTTACGACATGCATTACAAAAATCAAAACATATTTTAACTGTTTCTAAAAACACAAAGCAGGACATTATTCACGATGAAAATATAAATGAAAAAAAAATTACTATTGCATATAATGCTGTAGGAAATGAGTTTTTTGAATATTATGCCTCTCTCAATGACTCTCGTTCACACGAAAATATTCCATATTTTTTATATACCGGACAACATCGTGAGCATAAAAATGTTCTTACTGCAGTAAAAGCATTTCATTTATTTTTACAAAATTTTCCAGAGTATAAATTTATACTTACAGGAAAACCAAATCCTTTATATCCAGAAGTAAAAGAATATATAAAAAAACATAATCTTTCGGAGCAAATACTTTTAGTAGGATTAGTACCAGAAAAAAAATTATTAGAGTTATATAAGCATGCAAAAGCGTATATTTTCCCAAGTTTTTATGAAGGTTTTGGTATTCCTCCACTTGAAGCAATGGCTATGCATACACCAGTAATTGCCTCAAATTCTTCTTGTATTCCAGAAATTTGTGAAAATGCTGCACTGTATTTTAATCCGAATGATACAGAGATGCTTTGTACTAAAATGAATGAGTTGGTAAAAAATAAATGGTTAGAAGAAAAATTGATTGATGAAGGTGCTCTTCAAGTGAAAAAATATAACTGGAAAGAGTCTGCTCTCATTATTCTAAAAAAGTTTGAAAATCTTTGTTAATTGATATATAATAAAAAGAAGAAAATACTCTACGACTCTTATCTTATTTAAATAAATATTATGGCTGATACAAAAAATGACGATGTTGCACTTGTTGTTCCAGATGAAACACTGAAAAAATATCCTGAATTGGTTGAAAAAATAAAAGGAAGTAAATCAATGAATAATTCTGAACGAAATTATTGGTTGCAAGTATTACCGGTAATGACAGAAGAACAGGTAAAAGAATTAGAAGATATTCTTGATACAGAAATTCGTAAACTGAAGGAAATTGATGAAAAATATAGTAAAATGGAAGCTGCTGCTGCACAAAATGGAAAGAAAAAAGCAGTAGAATTAACTCCAGAAGAAATTAAAAAGCTTGATGAAGAAAAGAAAGCAAAAAGAAAAGCTTTGGAAGAAGCCGAACGAAAAGCACAAGAAGAAAATAATCCTGATGATATTTTATCGCAACTTGGAATATAGTATTGTTTAGAAAAAACTCTCTCTGTAATTACAGAGAGAGTTTTTTCTTATTTTCTTATTATTTGTATCTCAAGTATTATTCCCATTCTATTGTTCCAGGTGGTTTTCCCGTAAGGTCATAAAAAATTGATTCAATTTCTGGAACTTCATTTTGAATTTCTGAAACAATTTTTTCTAATACATCTGTTGGTAATGGTGCCGCAATTGCAGTCATTGCATTTTCACTTTCTATTGGTCGTAAAATAATAGCTTCTTTGTTCCCTATATATGCAGGTGCAAGTACCACCGGAAACTGCCAAATATGTGCACAATCATCGCGTCCATATATTGCATTTCGTACAATAGCATCACATTTTTGCAGAGTTACAATTCTTTGTTTTGTCATTTCAGATCGCTGTACTGTAAATGATTCTGGTGCATTTTTTCCTGAAACACTCATAAGTACTCTATTGAGTTCTGGGATAGTATTCGCAATAGTACTTGCAATATCTCCTATTATTTCTAAATTTTCTGATGTGAGATCAATAATTGTATTATTTTCTGGATACAGAACAATTGGGTGTTTATAACTTCGTTTATCCCCTTCAACTCCAACAGATTTAATTGGTAAAACTTTTGCTGAAAGATGCGTATTATTTGTTTCTGCAAGAAGTGTATTTACTTGTTGTTCAATAGTGTATTGATTTTCAAGTACATTTTCTGTTTCTGCACATAAAACACGCACACCTAACCCTGGACCAGGAAATGGATGTCTTGAAATTAATTTATCTGAGAGACCAAGAAGTGTTCCAACTTTTCGAACTTCATCTTTATATAAGTCTACAATTGGCTCTATAATTAATCCTTTTTCTATCATCACCTGAATTCGTTCTACTCGATTATGATGTGTTTTAATTTTATCAGAATTTTTTGTTGCTCCACTTTCAATCGTGTCTGGATAAATAGTTCCTTGACCAAGCAACCATTCGTTTGGATTTAAATTCATTCGTTCTGCAATTTCAGCCTGCAGTTCTAAAAAGTCGTTTCCAATAGAGTTTCGTTTTTCTTCTGGATTAAATACTCCAACAAGATTTCCTAAAAATTTTTCAGAGGCTTCTTCTGTATGCAGTGCAAAACCAGCTTCTGAAAGCATTTCTGTTACTTCTTTTGCTTCATTTAGTCTCATCATTCCATGATCAACAAGACACCCAAAAACTCTTTCTTTTCCAAGAGCTTTTGTAAGCAATGCAAAACACACACTAGAATCTACACCACCAGAAACAAGAAGAAAAACTTTTTTCCCTTCGCATTGTTTTTGAATTTTAAGAATTTCTTCATCAATAAAATCCTTTAATGTCCAACTTCCCGAAACTCCACAAATTTCTACAAAATTTTCCAGCATTTCTACTCCATATTCACTATGGCTTAATTCTGGATGATATTGAAATCCAAATATTTTTTTTTCTGTATTTTCCATTGCTGCAATTTTACAATCGTTTGTAGAAGCAATAATGGTAAAATTTTCTGGAAGTTCAGAGATTTCATCTCCATGCGTCATCCATGTAATAGATTTTTGTGCAATTTTATTTTTTTTTGAAAAAATTTCAGAGTTTTCATTACAAATAGAGAGTTCCACTTTTCCATACTCTCCTATTTTTGCAGGTTGTACTGTTCCTCCAAAATAGTCTGCAATTAAATTATGCCCATAGCATACTCCAAGAATAGGAATTCCAAGCTCAAAAATTTCTGTATCTATAGATAAAGAGTTTTCTAAATATACAGAATCTGGTCCTCCAGAAATAATAATTCCTGCAGGGTTTATTTCTTTTACTTTTTCTACTGTAATATCTGACTGAACAATTATACTATGTGCTCCTAAATTTCTGATTTTATTCGCAAGTAAATGCATCGACTGACTTCCAAAATCGATAATAATAATTGCTTGTGTATTACTCATGAAACATTAAAATTAAAAAACTTTTTACTCTGAAAAATATATATAAAAATACTACTATTTTATTCATATAATTTCTAGTCTATTTGTAGGATATTCATATATTTACAAAAAGATATCTCTTGGTTTTGCTCCCTTGCTTGGTCCAATATATCCTGCTTCCTCCATTTCATCTAAAATTCGTGCCGCTCGTGCATACCCAACAGATAACCGTCGTTGTAGTAACGATGCAGATGCTTTTCCTGTCGAACGAACCACTTCAAGAGCTTCTTCCATTCTTTCATCTTGATTCGTATTTGATTCTGGTGTGAATCCTGGAACATCTACAGTATCAGGAGCATCATCAAGAGAAATACAAGAAGAAAAAAAGTCTTCATCAGAAATATTTATTTTTAAATGATTCACAATTTTTTCAATTTCCTTTCCAGATATATAAATTCCTTGAATTCGTTTTGGTTTTGAAAGAGACGCATTTGTAAACAACATATCCCCTTTCCCAAGTAAATCTTCAGCTCCTATAGAATCTATAACTGTTCGTGAATCAATAGAACTTGTAACAGAAAATGCAATTCGTGTTGGGATATTAGCCTTAATAATCCCTGTAATTACATCTACAGAGGGTCGTTGTGTGGCAATAATTAAATGCATTCCTACCGCTCGCGCCATTTGTGCAATTCGGCAAATCATCGCTTCTGTTTCTTTCTTATGCTCTCGCATCATTAAATCTGCAAGTTCATCTATAATAATCACAATTTTTGGAATTTTTTTCCATTGTTTTTTATTTCTAAACTCTTGTTCAATATTTTCTTTAATAATACTGCATTCTTTTTGAAACACAGTTGTAAATTCTTGATCAAAGAGATTTTCTTCTTTTAATTTTTGTTCTAAACGCACTTGTAATTCTTTTTCTATTTTTGTTATTTTTGCTTGTTTTTCAGCTTCTTGTTCTGCTGATTTTTTAAGCATTACTTCGTTATATTCTTTGATATTTCGTGCTCCTACTTTTGAAAATTCATCAAGCCTTCGCATCATTTCTGCAACACTCCATCGTAATGCAGAGAGAGCTTTTGCATCATCTGTAATAACAGGAGTAAGAAGATGCGGTATTCCTTCGTATGGCATTAACTCTACTCTTTTTGGGTCAACCATTATAAATCGTAAATCTGATGGAGAGTTTTTATACAGCATTGAAATAATAAAACTATTCATTCCAACAGATTTTCCAGATCCTGTAGCCCCTGCAATTAAAAGATGGGGCATATTTTCAAGTGCTTCTACTTGTGCTTCTCCCGATACATCTTTTCCAAGGCATAATCGCAAATCACCACTTGCATTTGTAAAGTTTTTTGAATGTAAAATTTCTCGCATAAAAACAGTAGATCGCTCTCTGTTGGGAATTTCAATTCCGACTAAATTTTTTCCAACGATAGGAGCTTCAATACGAACATTTTCCGCAGAAAGTGCTAATGCAAGCTCATTTTTTAGCCCAGTTATTTTACTAAGTTTTACGGTATCATCTGGTTTTAAGGCAAATTGTGTAACCGTTGGTCCAACAAATGCACTCTTCATTTCTACTCCAATCTTAAAATGTCCTAATTTTTCAACAATTTTAGAACCAATAGAATGTAATTCTTTGTCTGAAACTTGTGCTGCTGGTGATACCTTTTCAAGTAATTCCATTGATGGTGCAACCCATTGTGAAAAATCTTGATTTTCTGGACGAGAAGAAGATTGCTTTTCTGCTTTGTCTATTTTTTCTTTTTCTAGCTTTCCACGATTTATTTCAAAAAGTGTATTTGTAGTGGTTTCTGTTTTTTGTACAGTATTTATTTTCTTCTGAAGAAGAGCCGATTTTTCTAATAATTCCTCTTGATTTTCTTGCGGAGTAATTGCTATAGATTGTTTTTCTTTTTCTAATTTTTTTGCTTTCTCTTGAAGTTTTTTTTGTAATTTTAGTTCTTTTTCTTGTGCTTTAATTTCTGCTTTCGTTAATGGTTTTGGGGTAAATAACGCAATAATTCCAGCAGTCATTGCACCTAAAATAGCAGTTAAAGAAAGTTGAAATGTAATTAAAAATCCAATAATGAAAAGTGTTGTAAAAATAATTTTTGATCCAATTGTTCCAAAAAATAGTAAAAATAGAAGGGTTGCCGAAACTCCAAAAACACCTCCTTTTTCAACATTTTCAATTTGAGAGGAAGTATGAAGAAGTGAATAAATATCAATATCTGAAAGTTGTAATAAGGCTTGAATAGCAAAAAATAATAATAAAATTCCAAGTATTGATGATTTTGAAAGTTTTATCATTACATTAAGAAATAATGTTACTCCAATTGCAATTAATACTATTGGAAACACCCACATTCCCAATCCAAACAGTCGTAATAAAAATAAATTTATCCATTCTCCCGATACTCCTAAACTTCCAGAAAGTGCCAGTAACAATAAGACTCCTATTGTCATAAAAGAAATAGCCCAAATTTCTTGTTTAATTCGTTTTGATATTTTTTTTCGTGCCATAAAAAAGGAGATAATTTTAATATCTATAGCTTACCATAATTTTATACACAAATTAAGAATTATATAGAAGCATTATTATATTTTTGTTATACTGTATATAGAGATATCCAGTATAATTTTATAGAATACCATGGCAGAACAAAATATACTTCCACTTATAAAAAATGTTGTAATAGAACCATATATACCAGACGAAAAACAAGAAAAAGTAACAGAAACAGGCTTTATTATCACAAAAAAAAATACGACACAAAACCAGCCACAATATGGAAAAATAATTGCAATTGGTCCAGAAGTACAATCTGTACAAGTTGGCGATATCGTTCTGTTTAAAGAGTTTATTCCTACAAAATTCACCCTGAATAATGAAATATTTTTACTGTTAAATGAAGATGATATTTTAGCAAAACTTATCTAAATATATAATTGATACTACTTATGACAAAAATAAAACATATAGAATACAATGAAAATGCACGAGCAAAAATTGCATCTGGTGTGGAAAAACTTACCAATGCCGTTAAAGTAACAATCGGTCCAAAAGGAAGAAATGTAGTGCTTGAAAAAGCATTTGGTTCGCCTATCATTACAAATGATGGAGTAACAATAGCAAAAGAAATAGTACTAGACGATAAAACTGAAAACCTTGCTGTGCAAATTTTAAAAGAAGCAAGCAGTAAAACAAATGATATTGCAGGAGATGGAACAACAACCGCTATTGTTCTTGCAGGAAGCCTTATTACAGAAGGAATGAAGCATATTGCAACCGGTACAAATCCAGTTTTATTGAAAAACGGAATGCAAACAGCCAGTGCATTTGCATTTCAAGAATTAGAAGAAATGGCAGTACATATCACCTCAGAAGAAGAAATAACCCAAGTCGCAACTCTTTCTGCACAAGACGAAACTATTGGAAAAACAATTGCAGAGATTATGAGAAAAGTTGGGAAAAATGGTGTTATTTCTGTTGAAGAAGGAAGAACATTTGGAGTTTCAGTAAAAATTACAGAAGGAATGCAGTTCGATAATGGATACCTTTCTCCTTATATGGTAACAGATAAAAGTAGGCTTGAATGTGTTTTGGATCACCCTGCTCTTTTATTGGTAGACCAAAAAATAAATACGATTCAAGATATTCTTCCCGTTATAGAAGAAATGTCGAAACAAAATAAAAAAGATTTGTGTATTATTGCAAAAGATATTTCTGATGAAGCACTTACAACACTTGTTTTAAATAAATTACGAGGAACATTTAATGCTGTTGTGGTAAAAGCTCCAGCATTTGGAGATCAACAAAAAGAAATTCTTGAAGATATTGCAATTATTACAGGAGCAACCGTTCTTTCTGATACCCTATCTGTTCGATTGGAAAATGCAAGTGTAGAACATCTTGGAAAAGCAGGGAAAATCATTGTTTCAAAAGATGATACAAAAATAATAGAAGGATTTGGAAATGAAGCATCTATTCAACAACGAATAGAAATAATGAAACACCAATTGGAAAATACAAAATCTGATTATGAAAAAGATAGCTTTGAAGAACGAATTGCGAAACTTTCTGGAGGAGTTGCTATATTACAGGTTGGAGCTCCTACAGAAATTGAATTGAAAGAAAAAAAATATAGAATTGAAGATGCACTTTCTGCGACAAAATCTGCGATTGAAGAAGGAATTATTGCAGGAGGAGGAACTGCCTTATTTAAAATTTCTGAAAAAATGACAGCATTTATCGAATACTGCCGAACAGAAAATAGTATGCACCCAGATGCTCTGGTCGGAATGAAAATTGTACAAACAGCTTTACAAGCACCTTTGCAGCAAATTGCAGAAAATGCAGGTTTAAATGGAGAAATTATTATGCATAAAATTGCAACAGCAACAGAAGAAAACGATACAAATTATAATACTATAGGATTTAATATTATGACTGAAGCTGTAGAAGATTTAGTTTCTTCCGGAATTATTGACCCAAAAAAAGTAACACGATCTGCTCTTCAAAATGCAATCTCAGTTTCTGCAATGCTTTTAACAACAGAAATAGCTATTACAGAACATAAAAATAATGAAAAAGACCTCCCTCCTCCATCTGGATTAAATCCTATGGGGAATATGGGGAATATGTTTTAAAAAATACAATGAAAAAAACACACGAATTAAAAGTTGCAATTGTAGCAGAACTTCTTACAAAAATGGGAGGAGCTGAACGAGTAATAGAACAAATATATAAAATATTTCCTCAAGCAGATATTTTTACACTTCTTTATGATACAAAAAAATGTGGAGCTGTTTTTCCTGCAGAAAAAGTACACACTTCTTTTTTACAAAAATATATACAGTGGGGAATTCCAAAACAATTTTTAATTTCAAAATTTCCAGAAGCAATAGAATCTTTTAATTTTGATGAATACGATCTTGTTATTTCTTCTTCTAGTGCATTTGCACATGGGATTATAACCCCAACAAACACCTTTCATCTTTCATATGTACATGCTCCAATGCGATATGCTTGGGATTATACTCATCAGTATCAAAAAGAAAAATTAACCGGTTGGAAAAAAATTCTTACTCCATTTTTATGGAGTACATTACGAAAACTACGAATTTGGGATTATTGTGCAAGAGACCGAGCTGATGTAATTTGTGCAAATTCAAACACAACTGCTAAACGAATAGAAAAATTTTGGCGAAAAAATTCTATTGTGTTATATCCTCCTGTTAATACAAAACGCTTTATAAAAGATACAATATCTCCACATCACAATTTTTATTTTATTGTGAGCATGATAGAACCATTTAAAAATATTGAACTTGCAGTAAAAGCATTTCAAAATATGCCAGAAAAAAAACTTGTTATTATTGGAGATGGAAGTCAAAAAAAAGCACTCGAAGAACAAACAAAAAATAATAGCAATATTACATTTTTAGGACGACAAAGCGATGCTGTTGTTACTCAGCACATGCAAAACTGTAAAGCATTTATTTTTCCAGGATTAGAAGATTTTGGAATTACTCCTGTTGAAGCAAATGCATGCGGAAAACCTGTTGTTTTTTATAATAAAGGAGGAGTTACTGAAACTATTCTTGATACTGAATCTGAACAAACAGGGATAAAATTTAATGAACAAACCCCTGAATGTTTACAAAAAGCCGTTGAACTACTTGATAAAAATTATGAAGATATTATTGCAAACCAAACATTATTTACAAAGCAAAGTGAAAAGTTCTCAGAAGAGAGATTTGAAAAAAACTTAAAAAAGATATTGACTGAAAATGGTGTAATTGTGTAAGATTTATCAGCTTAAGGTTTGTATGAATATATACACTTTGGGTGATTAGCTCAGTTGGCTAGAGCATCTGGTTTACACCCAGGAGG
>CAMZKZ010000046.1 GCA_947311645.1 uncultured Candidatus Altimarinota bacterium
GAATAAGATTATATCTATCGCTATAAGAACTTGGAATACCAAGGTAATCCATTACTTCAATGAGAGGTTTCTGTTGTAGTTTCTGTTGTAGCTGAGTATCTAAATCACTACCAGCAGAATCTTTTATACTTGCTAATCCTGCTTTAATATTGATATCAACTTTTTTTTCTTCTTCTTTTCCAGAATCCCAGTTAGCTATATCTTCAGTTGATAATTTTCCATTCTTAAATAAATGATAATTTTTTATTATTTGAGATTTTAATTTTGCATTTTGTTCCTCATTCCCAATATATGCCATCCTCAGAGAGGAAGGATCTCTAACATATGGATTTAAACTTCCATCAAAAATAATAACTCTATTATCAAAGAGTTGATGAATAAGATTATATCTATCGCTATAAGAACTTGGAATACCAAGGTAATCCATTACTTCAATGAGAGGTTTCTGTTGTAGTTTCTGTTGTAGCTGAGTATCTAAATCACTACCAGCAGAATCTTTTATACTTGTTAATTCTGCTTTAGTATTGATATCAACTATTTTTTCTTCTTCTTTTCCAGAATCCCAGTTAGCTATATCTTTATTTGAGCCGAATTTATCAAGAGGCATATATTTTTAAATTAAATAATATTATTTTATGATATTAAAAAAACAAAACAAGGTCAAGACGAATATTCGATATATTGTATTCTGTGTTGATTACGCTTCTGTTGGAACAACTCGTACAAATCGATTTTTAAAAACTCGACCATCAAATTTCGTTTGTTTTTTTTCGTAGTATTCTACTTTTCCTTCAACAAGTGCAAAAAGTGTGAAGTCTTTTCCTGTTCCTACATTTGCTCCTGCAAAATATTTATTTCCTTGTTGTCGGATAATAATATTTCCAGCAATTACTGATTCTCCTCCAAATTTCTTTACACCACGTCGTTTACTATTACTGTCTCGACCATTACTCGTTGAACCACCTGCTTTCTTATGTGCCATATTGTATTATTAAATAATATTAAAAGTTTTTGATAAAAATTTTACAAGAAAAAAATGATGGGTCCACTGCATTGTCTTTCAAATGCGACTCGTGTTTCCATCGTGTTATCTTGTTTTTTTCTATAACAATTTTAGTTTTACAAATTCTATTGATGAAGTCAATTTTATTTGATACATTTTTTATAGAAAAGAAAAAAGCATCGGAAGTATATGAAGATGCTCCAGTGAGAAGAGGTATCTTCTTTTTTTTAATTATTTAACATATATATCATGGTAGATCCAAAACAATTTTTATCTGCAATTAAAAAAATTGCATCAGAAAAAAATATAGAAGAAGAAGTTGTTTTAGATGCAGTAAAAAGTGCATTTGCAGCTGCATATAAAAGAGATTTCGGTTCAAAAGATTTAGAAGTACGAGTTGAATTAGATGAAAATTCTCCAGAATTAGCAAAAATTTATGTTTTAAAAGAGGTTGTAGATGATGGAGATGTTCTTGATGAAAACCTTGAAATTGATGAAACATCAGCAAAAGCATATGATGAAGAAGCAGAAGTTGGAGATGAATTATATATTGATTCAACACCAGAAGGGTACGGACGAATTGCTGCACAAAGTGCAAAACAGGTGATTTTGCAAAAGATACAGGAAGCAAGTCGTAAATCTCTTTTTGAAAAATTTAAAGATAAAGAGGGAGAAGTAGTAATTGCAAGTATTAACAGAGTAGAAGGAAATCATATTTTTGTGGATACAGAGGGAACAACAGTAATGCTTTCTGAAAAACACAGAATTAAAAAAGAGCGATATTTCCCTGGAAAGAGATTATGGTTATATGTAGAACGAGTTGGGTTATCTGCAAAAGGTCCGCAAATTATTTTATCTCGAACAAATAAAGCATTGGTAAAACATATTATGGAGTTAGAAATTCCTGAAATTGCAACAGGAGAAGTTGAAATTAAATCGGTTGCACGAGATGCGGGGTTTCGTTCAAAAATTGCTGTTTCTTCTGATGATGAAAATGTGGATCCTGTAGGAGCATGTATTGGGCAACGAGGAGCACGAATTCAGCCAGTTATGGAAGAGCTTGCGGGAGAAAGAGTTGATGTTATTGAATGGAGTGCGAATCCAGTTGAATTTTTAACACGAGCCTTACAGCCTGCAAAAATTGGAAAAATGTTTATTGTAAACGATGAAGATTTTAAAGATGAAGAATCGGGGAAATTTGTAAAAAAACGAGTTGCAGTTTTTGTAGAAGAAGAAGATAGAGCAATGGCTATTGGGAAAAAAGGGCAAAATATTCGACTTGCTACAGATTTAACAGGATTTGAAATTGATATGTATAATCTTGATGAATATGAAGCATTTATGAAACAATTTGAAAAAATGCAAGAAGAGAGTTAGTATAAAAATAATATAAAAAAATGTTGCAAGTAAAAAATATTCAAGCATCGGTTGCAGAAGATAGCGGGAATACTCCTATTTTAAGAGGTATAGATTTTTCTGTACAAGCAGGTGAATTCCATTTGATTTTAGGAGTAAATGGAAGTGGAAAATCGACATTTGGAAAAGTTTTATTGGGATCATCTCAATATAAACAAATGGGTGGAAGTATTCTATTTTGTGGAGAAGAAATTTCTGAAAAACCAACATTTGAACGAGCACAAATGGGGATATTTTTATCGCATCAATCACCACCAGCCTTAGAGGGAATTTCTGTAAAAGAGGTTTTGCGTGCTGCAGATAAATCAAGTAATCATAAAAGAGCATTGTTTCATTTTAAAAAATCCTTGAAAGAAAGTTTGTCTTCTTCTGGGTTATCTCATTCATTTATGGATAGAGATTTAAATGTTGGGGCAAGTGGAGGAGAACGAAAAAAAATGGAAATTGCTTCGCTTTTAACAATAGGTGCAAAACTTGCATTTCTTGATGAGATAGATTCAGGTTTAGATGTAGATGCACTGAAGATGGTTTCGGAAGGGATAAATAGATTTGCTGAAAATAAAGAAAATGCAGTTATTTTAGTTTCTCATTCTGAAACGATTCTAAAATATGTGAACCCAACACATGTACATGTGTTTTGTGGGGGAAAAATTGTTGCCTCTGGAGGAATAGAATTAGCAGAAAAAATTCATAAAGAAGGATATGGTGCTGTGCAAGATTGTGTGTCATGTCTTAAAAGTATATAAATAAAAGTTTTACATTTTTTTATGAATAATTTTCTTCACGAACAACAGCAAGAAGTAGAAAAACAAGTAAAACAAGAAGTAAGCACTTCAAATACAAAATATAGCATTTTTTACAGTGCTATATTTTTTTTATGTATTGGACTATTTTCTCTTTTTGTGTTGAAACCTCTTTATCAAAAAATAAATTTTTCTGGCATGGTATTTATGCAAATTACTCGTGGTGATGCTTTTTATCTTAAAACACCACAAGGGATAGAAGTTATTTGGGATGGAGGCATGGATAAAACATTTTTACAAAAATTATCGAAGTATCGTCCTTTTTTTGATAAAAATATTGATTTATGGGTTATTACACATCCAGATTCTGATCATTATAATGGAGGGCTAGAAGTTTTAAAACAAATGAATATTAAGATGATTATGCTGAAAGGGGTTGATAAAAAGAATCCACAATATATGGAAATCTATGCTTTGGCAAAAGCGAAAGGTGTAAAAATTATTATTGCGGATAGTACAAAAGATATAAAAATAGGAGATATTTTCATCGATACATTGTATCCTTTACAATCTCTTTATGGGTCGAAAAATACAGAAGAAATAGGGAATAATTTTAGTATTGTTCAAAAACTTTCTATTTTTGATGAAGACAATACAAAAACAATTTTATTAACAGGGGATATAGAAAAAGACGCAGAGAATACACTTTTATTATCTGGTGTAGATGTATCAGCAGATATTCTAAAAATAGGACATCATGGGTCAAAAAGTTCTTCTTCTGAAAATTTTTTAAAAGCAGTGAGTCCACAGCGTGCTATTATCACAACAGGAACCAAAAATACATTTCATCATCCGCATATAGAAACTTTGGATATTTTAAATACGCTAAAAATTGATTTTATAAATTCTAAATATGGAGATGTTGTGGTAGAATTATAATACTTTATTTTATACATATTATTAAAATGTCTATTGCTCAAAAGAAGAATTTTTTTCTGGTTACAAAAGAGTTTGTGTTTGATGCCGCTCATTATCTTCCTTTTTATGAAGGGAAATGCGAAAATCTTCATGGGCATACCTATAAAATGCATGTAACGGTTCAGGCTGAAAAAGAAGAAAAACATAAAAGTTCTGGAATGGCATTTGATTTTGCAGTATTGAAAAAAGCGGTAAAAAAAACGATTGTCGATATTTGGGATCATCAATTAATAAATGATCATATTGAAAATCCAAGTGCAGAAAATATGGCAGAGTTTGCATGGAATATTTTGCAGGAAAAAAATATTCCAGTGTATGAAATTATCTTATGGGAAACACCTACTTCTTTTGTTCGCTATAGGGGAGGAGAACAGTTTTAATATATCTTTATCATTATATATGAAAAATAAATTTATTGGAGGGGGAGTGATTTTGTTATTGATATGGTCTGTATGGTTTATGTTTTCTGGAAAAATTTCTATTGAAGATATAGCAGAAACGGTAGTGAGTGATACAAGTGAAGGGGAAAATACTAATCCAACAAATTTTGTTGAATCGCTTACTATGGATTATGCAACAATTGATACAGATGTATTTATAGGAGATACAGAAAGTGCAGAAGATATAGAAAATATAGAAAATAATAATAATATTTCTCGTTTTGCAGATGCCTATGTTGAAGCATTTCAAAAAAAAGATTTTAAGGCTATGTGTGAAATGCGTGCAGATTGCAATGTTTTTGCAGAAGATTATCGTATTATTGAAGCAAAAGAAGCTGATTATAAACAGCACTCTTTTGAATACTGGACTTCTGAGAGTGTAGAAAATATGTTATGTTATACCGAAACAATATATTTAAAAAATGATTCAAATCCAAATCCTATTCTCTATACATATCATGTAGCAGTAGAAGAGAAAAAAAATAAAGAAGGAGAGACTCGTTTAGAATTTCAGAAACCACGGTGTGAAAAAGTTGTAAAACTTCCATATGGAGATATCACAAAGAGAAGTCCGTATAATGCAGTTTGTGGTGCAAATATTACAAGGATTTTATGTGAAAAATAGTTTTTAGCACTCTTTTGTCTTTTCTGCTAAAATACTCTTTACATTTCTTTTTTAGCACTCTATAATTAACTATGCTAATACATAGAATATGTGAAGAAATATTGCATTATGTGTAGCAGAAATAGAAATACATATTTAGCTTTTAACTTATAAAAATATATGTCAAAAATAATTGGAATTGATTTAGGAACAACAAACTCATGTGTAGCAGTAATGGAAGCTGGAGAACCTGTAATTATTACAAATGCAGAAGGAAATAGAACAACTCCTTCAATCGTTGCATATAAAGATGAAGAAGTATTGGTAGGGGATCCTGCAAAACGACAAGCAGTTATGAATCCTAAAAATACAATTTTTTCTGCAAAACGATTTATTGGGCATAATCTTACAGAAGTAGAAAAAGAAGTTTCTACTATGCCTTTTGAAGTGGTTGCTGGGAAAAAAGGAGAAGCAGAAATAATGTTTAAAGGAACACAACACAGACCAGCTCAAATCTCAGCATTAGTACTTGCAAAATTGAAAAAAGATGCAGAAGATTTTCTTGGTGAACCAGTTACAGAGGCAGTAATTACTGTTCCGGCATATTTTAATGATTCACAACGACAGGCCACACAAGATGCTGGAAGAATTGCAGGACTTGATGTAAAACGAATTATAAATGAACCAACCGCAGCAGCACTTGCATATGGGTTAGATAAAAAAGATGTGAATCAAAAAATTGCAGTATATGATTTAGGAGGGGGGACTTTTGATGTTTCAATTCTTGAATTAGGAGATGGAGTATTTGAGGTAATTTCTACAAATGGAGACACACATTTAGGAGGAGATAATTTTGATGAAGCACTTATCGACTATTTACTTGAAGAATTTAAAAAATCTGAAGGAGTAGATTTAAGAGGAAACGATGTAGATGCAACGCAAAAAGAAATGGCATTACAACGAATTAAAGAAGCTGCAGAAAAAGCGAAAAAAGAACTTTCTTCTGCGACAGAAACAGAAATCAATCTTCCATTTTTGATGGCAGATGCAAATGGTCCAAAAAATCTTATTACAAAAATTTCACGATCTAAATTTGAAGCATTGACAGCAACTCTTGTTAAAAATTCAATTAAACCATGTGAAAAAGCTTTATCTGATGCAGGGTTAAAAGCAAGTGATATTGATGAAGTAATTCTTGTAGGGGGAATGACTCGAATGCCAGCAGTGCGAGATGCAGTAAAAAACTTCTTTGGAAAAGAACCATCGAAAGGAGTAAATCCTGATGAAGTAGTTGCATTAGGAGCAGCAATTCAAGGGGGAGTATTGCGAGGAGATGTAAAAGATGTAGTATTGCTTGATGTAACTCCACTTTCTCTTTCTATTGAAACAATGGGAGGGGTTGCAACACGAGTAATTGAAAGAAATACAACGATCCCAACTTCTAAATCTCAAGTATTTTCTACGGCAGCAGATAATCAAAATCAAGTAGAGGTGCATGTTGTGCAAGGAGAACGAGAATTTGCAAAAGATAATAAATCGTTAGGTCGATTTGTATTAGATGGAATTCCACCAGCTCCACGAGGTGTACCACAAATTGAAGTAACGTTCGATTTAGATGCAAATGGTATATTAAATGTAAAAGCAACTGATAAAGGAACAGGAAAAGCACAACATATTACAATAAAAGGGTCTTCTGGTTTATCTGATGAAGAAGTAGAACAAATGAGAAAAGATGCAGAAGAAAATGCAGAAGCTGATAAAGCGAAAAAAGAATTGGTAGAAGCACGAAATGGATTAGATGGAGCAATTTTTCAAGCGGAAAAACTTCTTAAAGATGATGCTGATAAAATTTCAGAAGATACAAAAAAAGAAGTTGAAGATGCACTTGTAGTTGCAAAAGAGGCTCTTGCAAAAGGGGATGAAGAAAACTCTGATGTAAAAAAAGAAGACTATGAAAAAGCTACAGAAGAATTTATGACAGTTCTTCAAAAAGCAGGAGCAGAGGTATATGAAAAAGCGCAAAAAGAAGCAGAAGCAGGTCAATCTGAAAATGGAGATGATTCAAAAGATGATGGTCCAATTGATGCAGAAGTTGTTGAAGATGATAAAAAATAATTACAAATTATCAATAATAAATATTTTTTCAATATACAAAAAAAAGAACCCAGAAATGGGTTCTTTTTTGTTGTGATTTTATTTTTTGGATCAAAGGAGTATAAGCTGATATTTTTATAATAGTCTTAAGCCCCTAATAAAACTCTTATGATTTTTAATTCATCATATGAAAATTCTTCATGTAAATCTTCAAAGATAGGTTTCAGTCTATCTGTTCCTAATTTTTGAAATGAATCTTCTATTATTTTGTATTGATGAGCGTCTGGTAATAAATGATGTACTAGTGCTAAATTTTCTGTATTGTGTAAAATATCGGTAATATATTTATAAATTGTAGAATCGGTTACATCTAGTATTTTTGAAATTTCTAATACAGATTTTTTTTCTTTTAATAATTCTTGAGTTTTATCTATTCGTGCTTGTTTTCTATTTCCTGTTTTCGTTGATTTTTTACGAGGTGAAGTAGGAGATTTTGCTATATTTTCAGGAATAGATTTTGGCGATAAATTATACATTTGTGTCATTTTTTTTATTTTTGTTGTGAAAATTTCACCAAATTCTTCTTTTTTCTGTTTTCCAATTCCAGAGATTTTCCCAAATCCTTCAATACTTTGTGGTAAATAATATGCAATTTCTTGAAGGGTTGCATCATTAAAAATGATAAACGGAGGAACATTTTTTTTATCTGCAATTTGTTTTCGTAATGCCTTAAGCCCTGTAAATACTTGGGTATCAAATGTTATGATTTGGTTTATTTTTGGAGATATAATTTCTTCTTCTTTTTCTATTTGTGGTAAAAATATTGTCTCTCTTTTTTTGAGAAGATCGAGACCTATAGAAGAAACTTTATATGTTGTAAAATCTCCATCATTTTTTATGAGTATTTTTTTATGTACTAAATGTTCAAAAATATCAGAGAGTTCATTTTTTGAATATTGGTGTTCGATTCCCCATACTGGAAGATTTTCATGTCCCCATTTTATAATATTTTGTGCTTTTGACCCACGCAGTACTCCCACTATATGGCTTTTTCCAAATCTATTTTCTGTGCGAATAACAGTTGAAAGAATTTTTTGCGTAACTTCTGTTGCATCAAAAACATCATTTGAAGAAAGGCATATATCGCAATTTCCGCATTCTGTAAATTCTGGAGTTTCTCCAAAATAGCTAATGATTTGATTCCATCTGCATATTTTTTGATCACAAAATTGCACCACTTCATTCATTTTTATTCGTTCAAGTTCTGCTTGTTCTGTATTCTCTGATTTTTCTATAAAAAATTCATGTTTGCGTGTATCTCCACGACTCCACATTAGAATACATTTACTTGCGAGTCCATCTCGTCCTGCACGCCCTGTTTCTTGGTAGTATCCTTCGAGTGTTTTTGGAAAGGTGGTATGAATGACTGTTCTGATATTTGGTTTATCTACACCCATTCCAAAGGCAATGGTTGCTGTTACTACTTGAATATTATCTTTTAAAAATTGTTCTTGAACAGCACTTCTTGTTTCGTGTGGAAGCCCTGCATGATATGCTTTTGCTTTTACTCCTTCTTGTTGCAACATTTCTGCAATATTTTCTGTTTCTTTTCGTGAATAGCAATAAATAATTGTAGCATTGTCTTTGTTTTTTGTGCATTCAAGTACAATTTTATGCTTCATATTTCGTTTTGGGGTAATATGAAGTGAAAGGTTTTTTCTGTAAAAACTTGATTGAAAAATATTTACATTTTCTAAATTCAAGCATGATACAATATCTTTTTGTACTTTTGGGGTTGCACTCGCAGTGAGAGCAATGATTGGGAGGTGTGGAAATTGTGATTTAAATAATGCAAGATTTCTATAGTCTGGACGAAAATCGTGTCCCCATTGAGAAATACAATGGGCTTCATCTACGGCAATTCCAGATAAATCTATACGCTTTAGCCAAGAAATAGTTTCGGGGTTTCCGAGTCGTTCTGGGGCAATATAGAGGAGTTTATAATCTCCTGCTTCTGCATTTTGTTTTATGGCACTTTGTTCTATTGGGCTAATTGTAGAGTTGAGGTAAGCAGAAGAAATTCCCATGCTTTGTAATGCATCAACTTGGTCTTTCATTAACGCAATTAATGGTGAAATAACCAAAATTGTTCCTTTTTTCATGAGAGCCGGAATTTGGTAGCAAATCGATTTTCCACCACCCGTTGGCATTAAAACAAGGGTATCGTTGTTTTGTGTAAACGATGAAATAACCTCTTCTTGTAAAGGGCGAAAGTTTTGGTAACCAAAATATTGTGAAAGCAAAGTGTGCATTATATATATTGAAAACTCAGTATATGAATAAATACTGCATATATTGTTTACGAAACAGTTCGAATATCTGCCCCCAACTTCGTTAAATTTTCTTCAATATCTTCGTATCCTCTGTGAATATAATGAATATTTGTAATTTCTGTTTCTCCGTTTGTGAGTAACGCTGCAAGAATCATTGCGGCACCTGCACGAATATCTTGTGAAGCAACAGTTGTTCCAATAAATGGAGTTGGTCCTGTTATTTTAAAAACATGCGGATTTTGAATTTCAACATCTGCACCCATTTTTTCAAGTTCGAGTAAATATGCAAATTTTCGTTCAAAGAGTGTTTCTTGAATTTTTGAAACTCCTTCGCATTGTGTAAGTAAAACAGCAAATTGTGGATGTAAATCTGTAGCAAATTTGGGAAATACTCCAGTTTGAATATTAACAGCTGTTAATTTCTCATTTGGATTATTGAGATCTCTTTTGAGTGTTGTAATTGTTTTATTTTTTTCATTTACTGTAAATTTTGCACCTGTTTGTTTGAGGCGTTCTATAAAAGAATCTAAATGAGAAACTTCTACATTTTTCACCGTAATTTCCGAATTTGTTAAAATTCCAGCTAAAACATATGTTCCAACTTGTAAATAATCTGAGGTTACTTCTCTTTCTGCAGAAATATTTTCATTGTTTTCTATTCCAGAAATTTGCAGTGCATGACTTCCAATTCCAGAAATATTTGCTCCTGCAGATTGTAAAAATTCGCATAAATTTTGTACATGTGGTTCCGATGCAGCCAGTCGTAAATTTGAAGTTCCTTTTGCAAATGCCATTGCAATAAGTGCATTTTCTGTAGCCGTAACTGAAAGTTCTGGCATTACAAAAGTATTTCCAATATATCTATTTTCAGTATTTTTTAATTCAAGTTCTATATGTGTCTCCGATTCAATAATAGTTGCTCCTAGTGCTTTAAATACATTGAGATGAGTGTCTACAGATCGTTTCCCCAATACGCATCCACCTGGAAACGGAATACATACTCTTCCAAATCGAGCAAGAACAGGTGCTAAAAACATGATACTTGAACGCATTTTTCCAATATAACTTCCAGAAACATTTCCTCCTCCGGTTAAATTTCGTGCATCAATAGTAAAATTTCTTTTATTTTTAGGGTCTTGTGTGATTTTTGCTCCAATAGATTTCATTATTTCCATAAATCCACGAGTATCAGATAAATCTGGAATATTTGTTACGTGTGAAATTCCATTTACTGCAAGTGTAGCTGCAAGAATTGGTAATGCTGCATTTTTAGAACCAGGAATTTCTATTTCTCCAGAAAGTTCTTTTCCTCCGTTTATATAAAACCGTTCTTTAAGTGGAACTTGCATAAAAAATCTTTAAAAGTAGTATAAATAGTGTACTAAAAAGAGCGTATTTTTAAAAACAAATTTCTCTTATGTCTTGTGGTAAACTTTTTATATATTTTTTAAAATCGCTTGTTGAAAATGCTAAAGTTGCGGTATTTCGCAATGGGTGAAAATGTATTTTTTCTTCAGAAAATATATCGGTATCAAAAATAACAATTACATCTTTGGCACTTTCTTGAAAAAGGGAAAGGGGAGTTACACTTCCTGGTTGTAATCCAAGATAGTTTTTTAATCGTTCATCTGATGCAAAACTCATTTTTGGATGTTCTTCTAAAAACTCAGCCAGAAATAGTATATCTATTTTTTTATTGGCAGGAAGTACAATTAAATAATGCTTTTTTCCTTTTCTATTTCTCATAAAAATACTTTTGCAATCTTTTCCCATGCTTCGTTCTGAGTAAAAATTTCCAGAAGCTTCGCATGTATGAAATGCTTCATGTTCATGTTTTTCAAATGGAATATGAAGTGTTTCTAAATATGCATATAATTCTTTTTCTTTTTGGTTTCGTATATCTTCGTATGTTTGGTTTTTCATAAAAATAGTAAAAATAGTAAAAGAAAAAAGCTATACTGATTATTTTTAGTATAGCTTTTTTTCGAATTGTTCGAAATATCTTTCTATTATTGTTTGAGATACGCTCGTCCTCGTCCTCCTTCTGGTTCTTCCCATTTTGATTCATCGAAATCGTAAACGGCTCGCCCAACTCGTACAAATGCTGGAGATTTTTGTAAATTTAAAGAAATTGTATTTTCTTTCACATCTCGTAATTTTGCTACTTCTTCAATAATTTCTTGTCGTTTAAGCGGTCCTTTATCTTTTAAAACTTTGGCAATAATATCCATTACTGTTCCAGCAGGAATACCCCATTCACTTAATGCATATACTCCTCGTCCTACCAATACAAAATCTTTGTATCGAATTAAATCGTTATGAACAGCTTGTACTGTTACATGTTTTTTACTTTTTCCAAATTCAGAAATTTTATTTGCAAGTTCTATAAAATGCAGTGGTTTCTTTTCTTTTTGAAAAATTAAAATTGCTTTATCTTTAATACTTTTTGGATTGATATGTCTCCATTTTGATAACCCAATATGTCCTGTTTCTACTTCTAAAATATTTATTGCTGCTTTTGCAATTGCTTCCATTGTTATTTTACTCACTTCTAATGAATCATGTATATCTTTATAGATAGCAGCAAAAGAGAGAACTTCTTTTTTCTGTTGCAGATGTTTTCGTACAATTTTATATGTTTGACTTATTTGAGAAAATGTAATTGCAGAAAAGTGGTAAATTGGTTCAAAGTCTTTATCTCTTCGTACTTCTTCTACTTCTTTATCGAGTCGAATTGCGAATCGAATAACATGAGCAGTATATGAACTTTCGTTTTGAAGAGCGATAAGAGTTTTTGAAATAAGATTATCGCATGTTAAAACTCCTCCATTTTCTTGAAGAATGCTTCGTGTTACTTCTGTAATATTTCGAATATGAGAATTCATTACATTTCTTTGAAGTTTTTTAAGCGCATTGTTTTCAATTTGTCGAATTCGTTCTCGTGTAACTTCAAAATGTTGTCCAATTTGTTCAAGAGTTTGTTTCGATTCTCCATCTAAACAAAATCGTTTTGTAATAACTTTTTTTTCTGTTTGCGATAATATGAGAAAAAAATCTTCTATTAAATCTTGTAATTTTTGGTCTGTTGCTTCAAATGTTTTAAGCAGTGTAGGCATAGGCTTCTTATGATAAAAAAACACAAATATATAGCACATTCATAAACTATAGTAGAATATTTTTAATTAAATTAAAAGATTTTTTTTGCAAAAAGACAAGTTTTGTTGCATGGCAGTGTTAATAGAGATTAAAAAAAGCTGTTAAAAATTCTATACGTTATTCGGTGGCATAACTTTCATCAACTTCCATTGTGTTTAATATGTTTTGTAAATCTGCAGGTAAAGGAGACTCTACAGATACTTTTTCGCCATTTTCGAGTGTAAATGATAAACTTTTGGCATGTAAAAACATTCGTTCTGTTTTAAATTTTAAGCAATATGCAGCATTTACTTTTGGATTTCCATATAAATTATCTCCATAAACAGGGTGTCCAATAGCAGAAAAATGAACTCGGATTTGATGGGTTCGTCCGGTAATAATATGTACATCAACCAGTGTTGCAGTTGGGTCTGGGTATTGTGCTAGGCATTCAAAATGAGTGAGGGCATCTTTTGCTTTTGCATTTTTTAGTGTCGTCATTTTTTCTCTATTGTGTGGGTCTCGTGTTATGGGAGAATCTATTGTTCCTTTTTTTGCAGGAATTCTTCCAATAACAAGTGTTTGGTATTTTTTTGTAACTTTTCGTTCAGCAATAATTTTAGAAAGGTATCGGTGTGTTTTTTTGTTTTTTGCAATCATTAAGCATCCAGAAGTGTCTTTATCGAGTCTGTGTACAATACCAGGTCGAATAGTTTCTTCATCTATAAATTCAGCTTGATGATTTTTTAAATATCCCATTACAGCATTTACGACTGTCCCAGATTTATATGTATTATCTGGGTGTGTACACATTCCCGATGGTTTTGAAATAATAAGAATATCATTATTTTCAAATAAAATATCTAAAGGGATATTTTCTGGAGTAGGAATATATTCAGGTTCTTTTTCTGCAAAATGAATAACAATTCTATCTCCAATTTTCACTTTTTCTGCTTTTCGCAGTACTCGTTTTTTATTCACTTTTACTTCTCCATTTTCAATTTGTTCTTGAATGCTTCCTCTGGTGATGTCTTCTGGAGCATTTTCAAAAATTACTGAATCAAGCCGTTTTCCTGCATTTTCTTCTGTTATAATAAGTAACATTGAATTGTATATATAAAAAAAATATTTTACACTGATGGTATCATATTTTAGATAATATCCATAATTATGTTTTTACGAAGCGAATATTCAGAGTTGGAGTCAGCTATGCTTACCGGCTATAGTGTGTTTACAACATTTACCGTGGAAAAAAGAGAAAATAGATTTGAAACAAAAGCATTTACTTTGCATATAGAACGATTACAGAGCAATGTAAAAGTTTTATTTGGGGAAGAAGGTATTCCATCTCGAAAAGAAATTGTACAAAAAATTCATGAGTTTTTATCGGTACAATCTGTGTCAAAGATATTGGTACGCGTTGCAATATATCCAAAAAATTTTTCTATTGCATACCCCTCTGCTATTGAAAGTGTGGAAATTCTAGTAACAGGAAGGAAATATAATTCGGATAAAACACCGCTTCGTCTGCAATCGCATGAAATGCTGCGTCCTTTGGCTCATTTAAAAACTTCGGCATTGTTTCCTTCGTTACGAACGCGTGCACAGGCACAAAAAAATGGGTATGATGATGCGGTATTTTTCTATGAAGGAAATATTACAGAAGGGCCAGCGTGGAATATTATTTTTACAAAAGGAAATACTGTGTATTTTCCCGATCCATCTCATAAAACTTTTTTAGAGGGGTTTACACAGCGATTATTACAGGAAGAATTACAAAAGAAGTATAAGGGTATTATAGATGTAAAAGTACAGGATATTACTATTGCAGATATTCATACATCTTTCTTTGATTCTGCATTTATTGTGAGTAGTGGAGTAGACCTTATTCCTATTGCTTCTATAGATGATGTGCAGTTTATAGGAAAAACACCAGAGAAAAGTTTAGATCTTATAACTCTGTATAATAGTATTGAACCAGAAATAATCGTCTAATATTTATTTACAATACTTATTATAAAAATACTACAACATATTTGGGAAAGCAGTATTTCTGCTGTTAAAAAGAATAGAGTAAAAAGTATACTTGCTCTTCTTTTTCTTTTTTGTATTCCAAATTTTTATATTGTATCGAAAGGCTTAAATGATATGTATTCTTTAGCAGATAAAGAGATAGTATTTCATCATTTTTCAGAAAGAGATGTTGCAATTGTTTTTGGTGCAGCGGTATGGAAAACAGGTCCATCAGATGTATTTGCAGAAAGGTTGATGGTTGCACAGAAATTATATGAATCGGGGAGTGTTACGAAAATTTTAATTTCTGGGGATAATGGGAAACTGCAATATAATGAACCTGAGACAGGAAAAAAATATTTAATAGAGAAAGGGGTAAAAGAAGAAGATATTGTCTTGGATTATGCAGGGTTTAGAACATATGATACATGTGCACGGGCTACAAAAATTTGGAATATTAAAAAAGCATATTTAATAACACAAAAATTTCATTTACCGCGTGCGATTTTTACATGTGAAGCGTTTGGAATATCTTCTGTTGGAGTATATTCTCATTTGAAAGAAGGACAGTATTTTTGGAACAATATACAGCGAGAAATTTTAGCCCAACAAAAAGCTTTTTATGAGGTTTTGTTTTTTGAACATGATCCTAAATTTTTAGGAGAAGAAGAAGAGTTGTAAACGGTACCCTTATTTTATCGTATAATAATTTTTTCTCCATTTTCATTAAATTCTATAATGGAAGATGGGGGATTTTTTTCTAAATCACCAGCATCAACAAAGAGGAGTTGTGGAATATGTTTAAAGTACATTTTAATTTCTTCACTTTTATGGAGCGGAGCATGTCCTGGAAGATTTGCACTTGTTGAAAACAAGGGGTGTGTATGGCTTTTTAAAAATCCAATAAGAGGAGGGTATTGCGGAATACGAATTCCAATATTTGTAAATTGTGGAAAATATTCTGTTAATGCAGGGTGATGTTGTGTATTTTTTGGAAGTATAAAAGTTGTGGGAGGGGTCGTAGAAAACGCATCAGAATGAGCTTTGATATATTCTTTGTTTTGTTCTGAAAGATGTGATATTTCACTAAAGTTTTGAAGGGTTGCAAAAGAATCTACCAGTACTAAAAATGCTTTATTTTTTTTATTTTCACGGTTTTTTATACGCAATATTGTTTGAATTGCAGTTTTAGAAAAAATATTTCCAGAAAATCCATATGATGTTTCTGTTGGTAGAATGATGGGGAGTCCACTGTTTAAATGATCTGAAATTTCTTGAAAATTCTGTGGAAGGAAGGGGAGTGTTCTCATTCTGTGTATCAAAAAAAACATAGAGTGTAATTAGAGTATAATATGTGTTATGTTTTGTATATGAATTTATAAATAGTAATAAAAATTTGTATGAATTTGGGTATTATAGCTGATGGAAATAGGAGATGGGCAAAGAGTAAAAATCTCTCTGTTGATAAAGGGCATAAAAAAGGATTTGATGTTATTACAGAAGAGGTATTGGAGGCATGTATAGAAAATAAAAACTGTACATCTCTTACGGTATACGGATTTTCTACGGAAAACTGGAAGCGTTCACCTTTGGAAATTGCAAATTTAATGAAAATTTATTTAGAAATGTGTTCGACTTGGGAAGTATTATTTCAAAAAAATCCTATAAAACTTGTCTGGTGTGGAAGAAGGGATAGGCTAAATGTTTTGCTTAAAAATAAGCTAGAAAAAATTGAAGCCGAAACGAAACATGTTAAAAATTTTACATTGTATTTATGTTTAGATTACGGTGGGCATGATGAAATAGAAAGAGCCGTGATTGCTGCACAAAATGCTGGAGATGCTACACGGTTTATGGATTTTTTAGAAGTTCCAGCTTTGGATATTGTCGTGAGAACGGGTGGAGAAAAACGACTTTCTAATTTTTGTATGTGGCAAAGCGCATATGCCGAATTGTTCTTTATTGATAAATTTTTACCAGAATTGTTGAAATCTGATATTGAAAAAATATTTTTTAATTTTGAGGAACGAGATAGAAGAAAAGGGAAATAAATTTTAACAAACATAATGAGTAAAAATGTGATATTGGTAGATGAAAATAATTGTGCAATTGGAGAAATGGAAAAATTGGAAGCACATGTAAATGGAAAATTACATCGTGCATTTTCAATCTTTATTTTTAATGCAAAAGGAGAATTATTGTTGCAGCAAAGAGATGATAAAAAATATCATTCTGGAGGGTTATGGACAAATACAGTGTGTAGTCATCCTGAACCAAATAAAGATTTGTATGAATGTGTGCAAAATCGAATGCAAGAAGAAATGGGGTTTATGGTACCAGTGCAAGAAATTTTTACTTTTTTGTATAAATCTGGATATGAAAATGGATTAACAGAGCATGAGTTTGATCATGTTTTTATTGGAAAATATAATGAAAATCCCGATCCAAATCCTGAAGAAGTGATGAATTTTAAGTGGATTTCTCTTTTGGAGATAAAAAAAGATATAAATATAAATCCAGAAAAGTATACTTCTTGGTTTAAAATTTTAATGAAGAACTCTACATTTTTAGAAATTGTAGAGAGGAAAAAAGAAGAGATACTGCTATAATTTTTTTATAATACTATATTTATGTTTTTATCATTTGGAAAATACTGTATATCAAAACCAAAAATTCCTTTATTTTTAGGGTTTATTATAATGGTGTTGGGGATATTATCTGTGCTTACTATTCCAAAAGAAAGTGCACCATATATTGAATATGGAATTGTTTCGGTTACGACTGTGAATCCTGGTGTATCTGCAGAAGATATAGATGAAAGTATTACGCGAAAAATAGAAAATAAATTAACGGGAATATCGGATATTGAAACAATGAAATCTTCATCGAAAGATGGAAGTTCTCATATTCTTCTTACTTTAGAAACCGGTATAGATATTGGTGAAGTGGTGTCGGATGTGCGAAATGCTGTAGAAGATGCACAGGCTGATTTGCCATCAGATTTACAGAATGATCCTACTGTTGTAGAAATTGATTCTTTAGAAGATAAGCCTTTTTTACAAATAGCATTACTTACAGACAGTATAACGCCAGAAGCATTATCGGAAATTGCTGAAAAATTAAAAATACAGCTTGAATCGGTTTCGGGTGTTGGAAATGTAACTATTATTGGAAAGGTGGATACGGAAGTGCATATTCTCTTGGATAAAGAAAAGCTTGAAGCTTTGTCGTTGTCGTATAATCAAGTAAAAAATTCGATTGTACAGTCTGAGAAAAATGTTTCTATGGGAATATTTACAGAAAATGGAGTAGAGTATTCTATGAAATTTGAGGGAGAATCAAAAAATATTCAGGATTTAAAAAATATTATTGTTGGAAGACTTGGAGCAGTTGGGGATGATTTTTCTGCTCGAGTTGTGTATTTAGGGGAAATTGCAGATATAAAATTAAGTTCGGTAGAAAGAAAAACAATTACACGGTTTAATACAAAACAGGGAATTATTGTAAAAGTATCTCCGAAAGAAGAAACGGATATTTTCTCTACAGAAAAAAAAGTGCAGAGTGTTTTGCATACTTTTATTGAACAACCGGAATATAAAAAAATATCGTTAGAATCTGTTGTATTTGCAAAATCAACAGAAGTTATGCAAAAAGATTATAAAAATTTATTAATAAGTTTTCTCTTTTCTATTGTTGTTGTTTTAATTTCTATTTTCTTTTTTATTGGTGTAAAAGAAGGAATTGTTGCGTCTTTTGTTATTCCTATTTCATTTTTAGGAACTGTTTTTGTGCTGAATATGTTGGGGAGAACAATGAATTTCATGACAAATTTTGGAATGATTTTAGCACTTGGAATTCTTGTTGATACTGCAATTGTGATGGTTGAAGGAACTTCTCATTATATAAAAAAGGGGTTATCGCCAAAAAATGCTGCTTTGCAATCATTTATAGAATTTAGTGGCCCACTTTTTTCTGGAATGCTTACAACACTTATTGTCTTTTTACCGTTATTTTTTCTTCCAGGGGTTGTAGGAAAATTTTTATCTTTTATTCCAGTAACCGTTTCTATTGTTCTTACTGTAGCACTTTTTGTCTCTCTTTTTATTATTCCTGCACTTTCTGCTGTTATTTTGCATGCAGAACAACAGCATGATAAATTTCAAAATATACGAAAAGTAATAGATAAAAAAATAGATGCTGTAATAGCGTGGTATACGGGGGTTTTAGAAAAAATACTGAGGGTATCATTTATAAAATATGGAATTTTTATATCTACACTATTACTGTTTGTAGGAACAATGTTTTTACCTTCACAATTTGAAATGTTTCCTACTGTAGATTCGGATAGGGTATTTATAACGGTTCAATTGCCTTCTGGGACAGATACAGAAAATGTTGTGGAAACTATTAAGGATTTAGAAATAGAAGAATTTTTAGAGGTCTTACCAGAAACATCAAATTTTTCTGTTACGATTACCAATAATATAGCGAAAATAGTATTAGAGTTATTGCCGTTTAAAGAGAGAGAGTCTGCAGGTATGCGAACATCATCAGCATTAGAATCGTTGTTGGTTCATGAATTTTCAGATATTTCAGAGTCTATTATATTTCAGGCACAGCGCGAGAAAAAAGGTCCAAAATCAGGGTATCCAGTAGGGATTCATATTGTAATGCAAGAGTATTCGTTGTTAGACCAAGGAAAAGAAGTAACAGCATTTGTAACAGAAATTTTGAAAGAAATAGATGGAACACAAGGGGTTGTAAATTCTATAACGGAGAGACCGGGAGAATTTAATTTTGTTGTGGATAAAGAAAAAGCATTTTTACGAGGAGTAAATCCTTTAGATATTCCACTTACAATTGCTGGTTCTGTGTATGGTTCAACTGTTGCAACATTTAAAAAAGAGGGGGTGGTAAATGATATAGATATTCGTTTGCAGTTTAGAGAAGATCAGGTTTCCAATATAGAAAATATTGTATCGATAGAAGTTGCACCTGGAGTAAAATTATCAGATGTGGTAACGGTATATAAAGAAACAGGGTTAGCAGAAATAACCAGAGATGATGGAAATTTAGTATTTACTGTTTCTTCATTTTTAACAGAAGATGGAAATGCACAAGAAATCACAACTCGTATATTGGAAATATTAAAAAATAAAGAACTATCGGGAGAATTAGTATTACCATTGGGAATTACTATTGAAGATGCATCGGAAAATAAGAATAATGAAAAATTGATGAAAGCTATGGGGAGTGCATTGGTTTTAGCAATTCTTATGATGTTTTTTATTTTAGTAATTCAATTTGAAGCATATTCGCCACCTTTATTGATATTGCAAACTGTTATTTTTGCACAAATTGGGGTATCTATTGGATTATTTCTTACCGGAACAGATAAGAGTATGTCGTATATGCTGGGGCTTATTTCACTTTCTGGAATTGTGGTGAATGATGCAATTATTCTTGTTGATAAAATTCGGGAAAATGTATTTTCTGGAACATTTGCAAATAAAATAGAGGCTATTGTAAATGCTGGAAAAACTCGATTTATTCCAGTGGTGTTAACAACTCTTACAACTAGTGCAGGAATTTTCCCTTTAATTTTTATAGATAGTTTTTGGGCAGGTCTTGCGTATACTATCATTTTTGGGTTATCGGTTTCATCGCTATTAACGCTCTTTTTAATACCGATTGGATATATGTTATTTCAGAAAAAATAAAAAAAACTTGTATTTGTTTTTTGTGTATGAAAGAATGCAAGCCTAAAAATTATAAAAATTATTTATACTTATAATGATTCAATTTGTAAACACTGTTGTATCTTGGAACAATCCACTGAATGTGGAGTGTTTTGAAGGTGCAAATAATTGTATGAGTTAAGAAAATAAATAATAAATCTTACAAAGCACTTCAAAAAATTATTCACAATTTTTATGAGGTGTTTTTTTTATGTCTTGCTTTTTTACAAATTTATAACAAATTATTATATGGAAATTTTATTTACTGCTTTTTTATTCGGAATTTTTGCTGGGTTTATGCCTGGTCCAATATTGACATCAGGCTTCATGACTATTATTAAAAATCCAAATGGATTACGATATGTTTTATTATTCCCTATTATTTTAGGTGCAATAGAAATAATTATTGGATTAACTATAACTCAACTTGGATCTTTATTTTTTACTAATACAATTTTAATTATTATTACAATACTTGGAATTATTAATATTTTAAATATTGCATATGATATTTTTAAAACACGAAAAACTTTTTCTTTGTTTTCAAATAATGAAAATTATTCATCAATTTCTTATAAACAAGTTTCCATTATGACACTTTTCAATGGACCTTTATATATATTTTGGATAACAGTTGGTATGCCTCTTGTACTAAATGCAAAAAATGAAATTGGAAATGGAGATATTTTTTTTGTATTTAGTATGGTCTTAGGGGTTTCTATTTCTACGGTATTACTTTTTCTTGTTATGCATAAATATCGTTATTTTTTTCACAATGAAAAAGTTATGAGAAATATTCCCTTTGTTATTTCTGCTTTTTTCATATTTATGGGGCTTCAAATGATGTCGACACTTTTCAGTCTTCTTTAATTTTAGGCTTAATAGATATTAAAATAAGAGTTATGATAGTTTAGGGCTATTATAACTCTTTTAAAAATAAAAAACAGATATACAAAAAAAGAGATGAAATAATTCATCTCTTTTTTATTTTTAGAATGGAGCCACCTGTCAGAGTCGAACTGACGACCTACGGGTTACAAATCCGTTGCTCTACCAGCTGAGCTAAGGCGGCATGTCCATTTTCTATTGTGCTATAAAAATTATAGCTAAAAGATTTTCTCAATTTATTTGTCTTCAGTCAAGAGAAAGAGAATAATATTATTATAAATTATGAATAATAATTTGATTTTAATATTATATTATGGTAAGATTGTATGAAACATTGCAAAAATATATACAAATTTTAACCAAATAAAAAATATGATAAACTTACGAGAAGCACGATTAATATTCAAGAATTGCGAAGGAGGTAATAGGTTAAGTCCGTCGTCAGAATGTGTTGATATTAAAGAGGTACAAAATATTCAAACTAAAACAATAGAGGGCGAAGCGAATTTAAAAGAAAAATTTATAGAAAATCCTCTACTTGGAAAGAATATTGATGAAATTTTAAAAATTTTGGTTAATAATACAGAGGCTCTTAAATTATCTGGATATTCTGACGCAAAAATTAAAAATTATATTACAATTTTTAATCTTATAAAAGAAAATGCAAAGAACTATCCAGCCTTAAAAGAAAAAAAAGACTGGGGAAAAAACCCTTATTTAAAATCTAAAATCAGAAGTTTTCGTAATTTTGATCAGTCTTTTACTTTAGATTTTAATTTAGAAGGAGAAGGAGACTTTACAGTATCTCCAGAGGGATTTTTTAAGATAAAAAGTGGCGGTTTATCAAAGCAAGAGTGGATTGAGAATCTTGAAAAACATGATTTACTCATGATTTCTTTAGAGAATAAAATTCAAAACGATTTTAACTGTACTAAAACGATTGCAAAGGAAATTTTTAGTATTTTCTTTTACAGTACAAAAGCTGAAGATATAAAGAGAAGTATTCAGAAGCTAAATCTTAGACCTTATAACACTATTGACAGTTATATACCTGACTATAAAGAACTATTGGAAGAAATAAAAAATATTGAGTTATATTATGACTTTAAGAGGGAGTTAATTGATGAAAGTAATAATTCTGTAGTAGAAAGAACGGTATTACCATCGCTAGAAGGTGATGAAAAAGTATATAAATATTTCTATTTAAAAGGTGGTAAGTATGTAGAATATAATACTAATCAAAAAATACTAGAAAAAATTATTGATACCAATAAAGACAAAATTGAACGCACTTTTAATGAGGCCGGAAACTTAACATCTGTAACTGTTTCTGATGAAAACTTTGATCATATAACAACTGCAACTTTTGATAATAATAATACATTAAAGAACGTCAAAAATTCCACACGCAAGAAGGTATATGATTCAAAAGGAAGAGTAAGAATGGAAGGATTTGATAATACTGATATATCCTATGATTCAGATGGAAATATTGTTTCAAAATATGAAAGAAGAATAGATGGGAAAAAGAAAGTAGAAATTTTTACTAAAAATGGTGAGAAATTAAAAATATTTACTGCAGATCAAGATGAAGAACTCTATTTAAAGAATTTAAAAAATAAATTAAGTATCGATGGAATTCTTTCTTTTTTAGACAATAGACACTACATCGAAAACCTTTCTGATTCATCTATAAAAGACATAAGAAACTATGCAAAAGATATTTTAGGAATTACAAAAAAAGAAATTTTTTTGGAAAATAAATATGGATTTTCAATTGAAACCGAAAACTTATTGGTAATTCCTAATACATACCAATCTAATAATTTTAGCGTAAAAAAGATAGAAGAATTAAATAAGAATCTTTTAAAATTAGAAAAATTCTTGCAAAGATATCCTGTTGATTTTATTAAAAAATTGAATATAAAATTTTTAGATATTTTCCAAAATGAAGGAGATGTACATTCAAAGCTAGCTGGTTATAATTATCAAGATAGAATACTTATATCAAACATGGTACAAAGTACATTTGATCATGAACTAGCGCATAGAATGATAACAATACTCTATGGAACAGCATTTCCAAGATCTTGGCAACAATCCATTTATAAAAATAATAAGAAATTGAACAAGGCTTATAATACAGCACATGATTTGAGTGGATTTATTACGGAGTATGGAGCAACAAATAATGGAGAAGATATGGCAGTTATAGGAGAATTTCTTATGAATCCGAATGCTAAATTTTTAAATAAATTAGCAAATGATGAAACTTTATTGCAAAAGGTGGAAATGATGAAAGAAGCATATTTACAATTTTCTGATGGAAAAATGGATGCAAATTATTTTAAGGATATTGTAAAAGGTGTTGATATAAATAAGGAGTATTTTAAAAATAAAAATTTAAAACAGGAGTCTTGTGTTACAAATACGTTTAATATAGACGGAGAAGTTCGGGGAATAAAAAATGATGCCACAGATTCAACTGAGGTAGTGCAGCATCTTTTTAAAAAAACGGAAACTTGTAAAAATAACCCTTTTTATACAACAGCATTGGCAAAAGAATATGAATCATTGGGAGTTGATGACTCTATCACGAATACTGAATATATGAAAGCAATAGGGTTAGGATCTACTGAGATTGAACCATATTTAAAAATTGCGAATATGCTGAAAGATAAACCACAAAAATCATTATTTTTCTTAGAATTAGCAAAAAAAAGAGGTGTTAGATTTTCAGCCCCTGCAATTTCTGCTTTGGCACATGCATATCGTAAAAATAATGAATTAAGTAAGGCAGAGGAATTATTAGAAAATTATTTAAATGATTTAAGAATAGATCAATCGACTGAGGGAGAATTAGATTTTATAAATGTTTACTTGGACTACTTAACAATAAATAGTTCTAAAACATATGAAAGACTCGATTTGTTTTCTATGGAGAATTTAAAAATATTTAACAGAATTAATAGGTATGCATTGCAGAATCCGTTTGATTATTTTAAGGGACCTGAGAAATCTCATA
>CAMZKZ010000047.1 GCA_947311645.1 uncultured Candidatus Altimarinota bacterium
AAAATAAATATTCTTGTAGTTTTAATATAAAAAAAAATATTGTAAAAGAATAGAATAGAAAAAATATATTACCATCTATCCGAAAACTTTTTAAATGTTTCAATAGAAAAAATTGTAATACCTACCCCTCCTAAAACCCATAACCAATAGATACTATCAAAAATTTCTAATTTTAAGTATGAAGAAAGAGGCGTTACCACAGATACAATAGTTACAAAAAACACAAGTATCAGTGCATATATAACCCATTTATTCATGTTTTTCCAAACTGAAAGTGTAAAAATATCTTCATGTGTGCGCAATGAAATAATCACTGCCATTTCTAAAAGAGAAAGGGTAACAAATGCTAATGTTTGAGATTCTGCTAAACTTGCTCCCATTTCTTGAGAAAAATAGAAAAAAGCCAAAACAAAAACTGCAATTAAAGACCCAAGAAATAGAATAATTCCAAGTGCTCCTGTAAAAAATCCTTCATTTGCAGGTTTTGGTTTCTTCTTCATCGTATCTTTTTCTAATGGTTCTGCCGCAAGAGCCAAAGCAGGGATAGAATCTGTCAATAAATTAATAAATAAAATATGCAGTGGTAACAACGGCACAGGCAGCGTAAACAACAATGCCATCAATAAAACTAAAATTTCTGCAAAATTTGTTGCTAACAAAAAGACAATTGCTTTTTTTATATTTATAAAAATTCGTCTCCCCTCTTCCACACCTTTTACAATCGTTGAATAATTATCATCAAGCAATACAATATCCGAAGCGTTTCGTGCCACAGAAGTTCCAATATTTCCCATTGAAATACCAACTTGAGCCTGTGTAATTGCAGGTGCATCGTTCACCCCATCTCCTGTCATTGCTACCACTTCGCCATTATTCTGCAATGCTTTACAAATTGCCACCTTATGATGAGGTGTAACTCGTGCAAAAATAGACACCGTTGTAACCGCATGTTGTAAATCTTTATCCGACATTTTTTCAATATCTTTTCCTTCTATAACATCAGAAATAATTCCTACCTGAGAAGCAATTGCTTTTGCCGTAATTGCATGATCCCCCGTAATCATAATTGTTCGAATACCTGCTTCTTTTGCAATACGAATAGACTCTTTTACATTTTCTCGTGGTGGATCTTGTAATGCTACAATTCCTAAAAATTCAGCATGTTTTTCTCCCAATTTTTTTTGGGCAATAAGTAGTGTTCGCAACCCTTGTTCCGCAAGAAATTTAGATTTTTCTAAAATAAGTTTTTGTACACTCTCTTCGCATTGATTCACCACAACCTCAGGAGCTCCTTTAATAAATTCAACTTTTTCTCCATCAATTTCATGAGTTGTACTCATCCATTTTGTATCTGATGAAAACGGAGTTTCATCTATTCTTTCATATAAAATTGCAGAAAAATCTTCTGATAAATTCAATAATGCAATTTCTGTTGGATCTCCAATATTTGGCAACACAGCATCGTTACAATTTTGTAATACCTCTAAAAATCTTTTATTTTTCGGAGTTTCTAGAAATACACTATTAAATTCTGATTTTTTAATAATGGTATCAAGAGTATTTGCAAGAAAAATCTGCACTACCGACATTTTATTTTGCGTAATTGTCCCTGTTTTATCAGATGCAATCACTGTAATAGAACCCAAACTTTCTACTGATTGTAAATTTCGAACCAATGTTTTTTTACGAGCCATTACAGAAACTCCAATTGCTAAAGAAATTGTCATAACTGCAGGAAGACCTTCTGGAACGGCTGCAACTGCAAGTGCAATAGCGGTAAACAATGCATCAATCCATGGAATATCTTGCATTGTTGCTAAAATAAATATAAGCACACAGAGTAAAATCATTCCAATTCCAATTTTTTTTGAAAGTGATTCCAATTTTTTTTCCATTGGAGAAATCGGTCTTTCAATTTCTGTTAACATATGTGCAATTTTCCCAATTTTTGTATAAATTCCAGTTGCAATAACCACTCCTTTTGCTCGCCCTGAAATCAATTCACTTCCCGAAAATACAATATTTACAGGATTCTCCTCTGTAGAAAGTACTACTTTTTTATACACAGCTTCCGATTCCCCAGTTAATAACGATTCATTTACCTTTGCATCATGAGCTTCTATTAGCCGAATATCTGCAGGAATTTTTTCTCCCTCCGATAAAAAAATAATATCTCCTGGCACTAAATCTTTTGTTTGTATTTTAACAATTTTCCCATCGCGTAATACCGATGCAAATTCAGGTTGTAGAGTTTTTAATGCTGCCAATGTATTTTCTGCTTTCCATGACTGAAAAAATCCTAAAAACCCATTAAATAATACAATAAATGCAATAGCCATTGGCTCTATGAGGTCATGCGATGAAATATGCCCAGATTCTAAAATAGGAACGAGCAACATAAGAAAAATAGCTGCTATTAAAATAAACACAAGCGGACTTGTAAATTCTGATAATAGCATTTTTAACCATTTTTTCTTAGCCTGAGGAAGAATATTTTTTCCATACTCTTCTTCTTTTTTTTCTACCTTTTTCCATGTAAGCCCTTTTTCTGAAGATTCTAAATTTTCATATACTTCTTCAATTATATCTGTATAAATGTTCATAAACTCTATTATTTTTAATATATATTTTTATATGCCTTTCAATAAACATCAAAATATAATACGTAAAAAAAACAAAAAAAACAATATTCTATACTTGTAATTCATTAAACAATCTGATATAATTGTATGATATTACAATATATGTAGTATAAATATTTTTAAAAACACACCA
>CAMZKZ010000048.1 GCA_947311645.1 uncultured Candidatus Altimarinota bacterium
TAAGAAGTATTGAAAAAAAAGAACTCTTTTCATTCAAAAAAAATTATATACATTATGTATATAATTTTTTTTATTGTATAACTATTTTTATTTCTCTGTATTTTCATCTCTCTCTATCTCTCTAACTCTCGCTTTCACTTTCTCGCTTTCTCGCTTTCTCGTCCCCTTTATTGTTTAAACAAAAAAAGAATAATTTCATTATTGAATAATCTGTACAATATCTTCTTTTGTAACCTCCCCACTCTGCAATGCCATATAAATATTTGCGAGCAATAACTCTTTTAAATTTCCTGTATCAAACCTATCTCCTTCAATAGCACATGAAACTACTGGAATAGACTTCTGTAACATTTGTTCAAATCCGTCTATTAAACGGATCTCTCCCCCATCAGAATGTGTTGCACTTTCTAATGCATCCCAAATATCTGGAGTACAAATATATTTCCCAATAATTGCCTGATTTGATGGAGCTTCTTCTTTTTTTGGTTTTTCTACAACACTTTTTACAGTATTCACTTTTTTATCTGAATGTGTAATATCTACAACACCGTACGAAGATATTGTTTCCAAAGGAACTGAACGAACCCCTATCACAGAAGATTGTTCTTGTGCATAGACTTCTAATAATTGCTGTATAGAAGACTTTTGTGCTTCAATCGAAGAAGTATTCGGAAAAGTTAAATCATCTCCAAAAACAACCACAAATGGCTCATTAGATAACAAATGTCGTGCCTGCGAAATTGCGTGCCCATCTCCAAGTTGTTCTGCCTGTCGCACAGATGAAAATTTTAGATTTTTAAATTTTGTAATTTTTTTTAATCGAAGAGCACTTTCAGTATCTCCTTCATCTGCTTTTTTTTGTAATTTTATTTCTAATTCTGGAAATGCATCAAAATAATCCATAATTGAATCTTTTCCTTTTGATGTTACAAAAATAATTTCTTCAATTCCTGCATTCATACACTCTTCCACCAAAATATCTAACACCGGTACATTGTACACGGGAAGTAATTCTTTTGCCGATACTTTTGTAAGAGGCAACATTCGAGTCCCCATTCCTGCGACTGGAAACAATGCTTTTTTTATCATTTTATTATTTTTCATATATTCTCTAATATATCTATTTTTTTAATACCAATGGTTCAAAATTAAAATGCTTTGCACCTACAAATAAAGTTGTACCATTTACTGCACCCGCTTCCAGCAATTTTTTTTGAATTCCCATTTTATGAATTACATCTCGCACTCGCATTACAGCTTCCTTATTTTGCAAATCTGTTTGAATAACAATTTGCTCAAATCGTTTTCCTTTAATACGAAACCCCTCTCTTCGTGGGGCTCCAAAATCATCTCCTCTTTGAACCTCTTTTTCAATAGTAAAAAACTTTGGATCTACTTTATCAAGATGTGGCTGAAACAGTGTAATTTCATCCGATCGTCGTTTTTCTTCTTCTGCTTTTCGCTCTTCTTCTCGAATATCTTCAATTACTCTCCATACTTTTTCTTTTAATTCATGCAACCCAGTTCCTGCAAAAGATGCAATAGCTAAAGGACGAACACCTAATTCATTTTCAAATTCATCTTGTAAAAATTCGAGTAATTCTTCGTCTCCACCCAATGTATCAACTTTAGAAAATACAATAATTTCTTTTTTTTCTGCAAGCTCTTGTGAATAATTTTCAAGCTCTTTTCGAATAATCCTATAATCTTCTAATGGTTGCGGACGAGATAAATCAATCAAATGAATACATATTTTACTTCGAGAAATATGCCGTAAAAATTCATCTCCTAACCCCTTTCCTTCACTTGCGCCTTCAATTAATCCCGGTATATCACACGCAATAAAAGTTCTATCATCAGAAAGACGCACAACACCTAAATTTGGAATAAGTGTGGTAAAATGGTAGGCTGCAATTTTTGGTTTTGCTGCAGATATTTGTGAAATAAGCGTAGATTTTCCTGCAGATGGCAATCCAATAATCCCAACATCTGCAACTAATTTTAACTCTAAATCAACATAGATTTCTTGACCAGGCTCTCCTAATTCTGCGAATCGTGGAGTTTGACGAACCGAACTTTTAAAATGTTCATTTCCATATCCTCCTCGCCCTCCTTGTGCAATAATACGCTCTTCTTCATGTACCCGAAAATCATACAATATTTCTTGCGTTTCAGAGTCTCGCACAATAGTACCAATTGGTACTTCTAACACAATATCTTCTCCACCATGACCATGCAACTGTCGTCCTTGACCACCTTCTCCATTTTCTGCTTTAAACTTTTTTTTTGAATGCAAATGAATCAAACTATTTAAATTACAATTTGCTTTCAAAATCACATTTCCCCCTCTTCCACCATCTCCACCATCAGGACCTCCTTTTGCCAAAAACTTTGCCCGTAACAAAGAAATTGCACCACTTCCACCATTTCCTGCTTTTAAATAAAGCGAGGTTTGATCACAAAACATTATATTATTTTTTTAAATTTTTATACTACTTTTCCCGAAATATACTCTCCTTCTTTATACTCAACTTCTTCTTCATCTATTGGTGCATTTTCTAAATCTTTCTGAATAAACAAAACTAATAATGGAGTTGCAATAAAAATCGATGAATATGTTCCAATGAAAATCCCAAATGATAAAGCAAAAATAAATGCAAATAAACTTGGTGCTCCCCAAATTAACAATGACAATAAAACAAATAAAGTCGAAATCGATGTATGAAACGATCTCCCCATTGTTTGCCATAAAGAATCTTCTGCAATCTCTTCTATTAAATGAGATTTTTTTCCATTTAAATTTTCACGAAGCCTATCAAATACAACAATTGTATCATGAACCGAAAATCCTAATACTGTTAAAAGTGCTGTTACAAATAATGTATCAACCTGTAAATTTATAAACTGAGAAAGCAATGCAAATGCCCCTGCAATAATAAGAACATCATGCACCAATGCAATAATAGCCGTCATTCCAAATCTCCATGAAGAAATTCCCTTTGGAACCGTTCGAAATGTCCATGCTAAAAATAAAATAATTGCTACTATTGCGAGTGAAAGCGTTGTAAGTGCCTGCGTTTTAAAATAATCTCCAAGACTTGCACCAACGGTAGAAACTCCTTCAATTGCAATAGAAGAATCAATTTTTTTCAAAGAATTCAATAACAATTCTTGAGACTCCACCGAAAGTTCATGCGATTTTATAATAAAACTCTCCCCTCCAGATATCTCTGATACAACTGGTGAAATATCTTCCCCAAAAATATCTTTATATGTAGACTCCAGCACTTCTGTGGATAACGCATTATTTTCTGTTGATAACACCAATTCCGTTCCTCCTACAAAATCTATCCCTAAAGAGAGACGAAATTGTGGAGCTATCAAAAAAAATAAACTCAATGATAGCAAAATTCCAGAAAAAATAAAACCATAGTGTCTATTTTTAATAATATTAAATCGTAAAAATTTCATATCTCGTAAGTATTATAATAAATTATTCTCTAAAGTGCAGAAAGTGTAGAGAAAATATCATAAAAATACAAGATTACTATTATTTTTATATTGCTAATTTTTTAAAATAGAAATATACTTCATTTGCATTTTTTTGCTCGCGTAGCTCAGCTGGATAGAGCGGCACCCTTCTAAGGTGATGGCCATAGGTTCGAATCCTATCGCGGGTACCAGATATGCACAAAAAAAAGAACAGAAGATTTTTTCTTCTGTTCTTTTTTGTTTACACGACACCCATTATTTTAATCGTAATTTTGCTTCATAAAAATAACTTTCATCACTTTGATCATTCATAACATGGTCAGGAGAAACTCCTATTTCATGAATAATATTTTGAAAAGGAGATCGGAACTCAGAAGTTGTTACTTTTAATGCCCCTCGTGGCAAAGAAAATAATTGCTGAGCAATTCCTTTTCCATATGAAGTTGTTCCAATAATATCCCCTCTATCATAATCTTTTATAGCAGCGGAAAAAATTTCTGCCGCACTTGCACTATATTCATTTTGAAATACAACCAATGGAATATCAGTATATGCTCCAGATCCTTCAACATAATATATGTCTTCTTTTTCATCAGCATTATACAATCTCACTGCGATAGAACCTTCTTCTAACACTTCTCCCAACATTTCTTGTGCAGAATTCATGAGCCCTCCTGGATTAAACCGAAGATCTACTATAACTCCTCGTATTTTCGAATTTTCCGACAAATGTTCATCTAAAATATCTTTAAAATCTTGAGCAGTAAACGATTTAAAAGAACGAACTCGTATCCATAAAATGGAATCTTTTACTTCGTATCGCACTGTCGATAATGCACCAACCAATATTTTTTTTCGAACAAATCGAATATCTAATTCCGTACCATTTCTTTTAACAGTAATTACAGAAGATGTTCCTACCTCTCCTTTAATTTTTTCAACAATAGCTGAAACCGGTAATTCAAGAATAGTTTCTCCATCAACCCCTACAATTACATCTCCTACTTGCATATGAGAAATTTCTGCAGGACTTCCAGAAAAAATTTCTGTAATAACAAGTCCTCCATTTGTTGCAGGCTGAATTGCAACTCCTAACCCTGCATATTCTTTTTCTGTTTCTGGCTCCTCATTAATATATTTCGTAAATGCCTCCTCTTGTTCTGGTGGCATATACACAGTGTATTTATCCCCCAAAGAATTCACCATTCCTTCTATTGCAGCATCTTCTAATGCTGTTTTTTCAATATCGTTTCGTTTTAAAAACTGTGCTTCCAGAATATTTTCTACTGCTTCAATATTATTTATATTTCCACTATTCGTTATATTTTCTGTATTATTTGTAGTACTTTCTTTTTCATTATTCAGTACATAAAGCATCCATATTGCATCTTCTCGTGTCAGATAATCATAGGGTTTAATATGCAAATTTGTTTTTCGAAGTGTCGCCTTGTTTCGCAAAATCCCTTTTTCTATAGCAACAAGAATAAGGTTTCGTTCTTTTATATCATCTGGAAGATCTCCCCAAAACTCTTGCATTTCACTTCCTGCATTTGGAACAGGAACAATTCCTTCTAATGCAAAAAGCATTTTTACTGCTTCTATTCGTGTTAATTTTTTATTTTTCAAAAATTTTCCTTTTTGTTCAAACTGCTCCAAAACATTTAAGGCATATCCTGCAGAAATATAAGATTTCATATCTTCTGATATATCATTCTTCGAAGACACATCTATAAATACAGTTGAAATAGCATCACTTGTATACATACCGGTATCAATCTGCGCATTATCAAATATCCATTCTAAAAATTCTCCTCGTCGCACCGATTTATGCCCATCAAATCTATATTTTTGTTCCAATTCCGTAAACACTTTTGTATGTTCTGCAATTGATTCTACATATGATGGCACTTCATCTGTAAATGCAAATGTAGAAGCTGAAGAAGACGAAAAAAACAAAACCCCTAATACCAACGACACAACACTCCCCTTCTTTTTATAGACCATAAAATATCAATAATTATATAATTTTTACATAAAAAAAGTATACTAAATATACTTGAAAAATCAAAGTGCATACCATAAAATATATTGTACATTATATAGAATTTTTACTTTTTACCTACTCATATGACTGATAAAAACACAGCAGAAGATATTGCAAACAAAGAAGAAGACAACACAAGTACTTCTGAAAAAGAAACAAATAAAACAAGTGAAGAAAATAGTGCAAAAAAAACAGAAGAAAAGACAGAAGAAAACACTATAGAGAAACTTCAAAAAGAAAATGCCGAGTTAAACGATAAACTCCTTCGAGCAACTGCAGATATTCAAAATATTAAACGACGAATGATTGAAGACCGAGTAGCTTCACGACTTGATGGTGCAAAAGATTTACTCCTTCCCATTACAAATGTAATTGATAATTTACAAAGAGCATTTTCTCATATTCCTGAGGACTTAAAAGAAAATGATTTTATAAAATCACTTCAATCTATAGATGAAAATTTAAACAAAGCATTAACAGAACAAGGGGTAGAATTTTTTGCAGAAGCAGAAGAAATATTTGATGCAAACCTTCATGATTCTATGATGATAGACCCAAACACAAAAAAAAATAGCATTGCACAAGTCTTTGAAAAAGGAATTTTATTTAAAGGAAAAGTAATACGACACGCGAAAGTAAGCGTTGGAAGTAAAGAAGAGAAATAAAAAAATTATCTATTTATTAAAAAGAAAATATTTTGTATTATTATACAAAATATTTTTTTATATTATTTTCTTTCTTTTTGCACTATGAGCACACCAATTCGCCCTCACAACAAAAATTTAAAAATTTTTTCCAATGCAGATACATATTTAACACAACTTCAATCATACGGAATAATTGAAAAAGGACACTTTGAATACAAAGGAAAAGCAGAAGACGGCAGTCGATTACGAGGTGAATATTTTGTTAATTTTCGAAAATTAAAAACGAACCAAGAAATAGAAATTTCAGATCTTTATTGGAATGCCATCGAAGAATTTTTTAGTGATAAAATATCGGACCTTATAATTGTAGGAGTCGCATTTGGTTCACTCAGCTTACCAAAAGTTATTCAAACACTTGGATTTTCAAAATATAATATTGAATACGCCTATACAGAAAAACGAAATGGTATTTTAGGACTATACGGAGAACAAGCAGAAAAATGCCGAGGAAAACATATTTTATTTATAGAAGATGTTTTTAACAATGGAACTTCTATCAAAGAACTGAGCTCTGAAATAAATGAAAAAAAAGAAAATTTAGAACTAAAAGGATTCTCTGTTTTATATGGAGTTCACAGAGGACATACATTTGCAGAAGAACCAAAAGGAGAAGTCTATACAATGTGCCAAATTTATGCTCCTGCAGTACATTCTTCACAGCTATCAGCCGAAATTTTAGCACGACCATTAAAAGAGTATAAAAAATAATATATCATTACCACAATAACCAATGACTTTTTTTACATCAGAATCTGGAATTACACCATTTTACGACCCAAATAAATCGTATGAAGAAAATTGTAACACTGGACCATTTGGCGGATTTGCAGATGGAGTTGTGTATGAAAACAGAGGAGAACCTCAATATGAATTTCTTGGGCATAAAGTATACCTTCCATTTGGAATTCCTGCAGGACCAATTCCAAATGCAAATTTTTGTAAAGGAGGATTCGATAAAGGATTTGATATTATCATGTATAAAACGGTACGAACTCGACCACACCCATGTAATGCATTTCCAAACATTGTTCCTGTAAAAGCTGGAGAAAAACTTACAATAGAACAAGCCCAAGCAGGACTCACAATGGGAGACACATTCGCAACTCCAATTGCTATTACCAACTCATTTGGAGTTCCTTCAATTTCTCCAGAACAATGGATTCCTGACATGACAAAAGCGGTACAAATGGCAAAAAAAGGACAAGTTTTAGTTGCTACATATCTTGGAACTCCAGGAAACGGAGAAGAAGCATTTATTCAAGATTGGGTAGATGGTGCAAAAATGATTTTAGAAACCGGTGCACCAATTGTTGAACTTGATTTATCATGCCCAAATGAAGGAAAATCTTCTTTATTATGCCATGATACAGAAAGAGTGGTAAAAATTGTAAAAGCAATTCAACCAATTTTTTCAGAAAAAAATATTCCAGTTCTTATAAAATTATCATACTTTTCTTCGCAAGAAAAACTAAAAGATTTTATAGAAAAAGTTGCTCCATATGTTGCTGGTTTTAATGCGATAAATACTATTGCAGGAGATGTACGAAAAGAAAATGGAGAACAAGCTCTTCCAGGAAAAGGACGACTGATTTCTGGAGTATGCGGAGCACCTATTAAATGGGCAGGAATAGACATGGTAAAACGAATGCATGCACTTCGAAACGAACTCTCTCTCAATTTTATAATTATTGGAACGGGAGGAGTTACAACACCTGCCGATTACAAAGAATATATTGATGCAGGAGCAGATGCTGTAATGAGTGCTACTGGTGCAATGTGGAATACCAACCTTGCACAAGAAATAAAAAATAAAGTATTATAAAAAAATTATAATACAATTTTTCCAAAACGCTCTTCTCCAGAATAATCAGCAAAAAAGTCTATCATTTTTTTGCTGGTTATTTTTTTGCTATCCACAGAAAGCAATGAAGAAAGCAATTGCTCATAATAGTCTTTTTGATAATTAAGACCTTCTGGGTTCGATGATGAAATAACTCCTGAATCAAACTCAAAAAAACATGAATTAATAGCATAAAAATTTGAATGCTGTTGAAACAAATCTGTAAACAATTTTTTGTATACATCAGTACCTGTTTTTCCAGAAAATAAAGCTACATGCGGATCTCCTCCCAAAACTTCTGCACTCATTATTTTTGCATCACTCTCTGGAATATATGGTAAATTTGTAATAATAAAACAATTTTCTAAAAAAGTAGCATCTTCCCCCACAACACTCTCGAGTAGATTTGATTTTTTCGTTTGTACAATATCTGATACCTCATACTTATCTATATTTTTTTGTGCAATTTGCAATGCTTTTTCTGAAATATCACACGCAAGAATGCGTAATCTAATATTTTTTGAAGAAAGTTTTTTTTCTAAAATTTTTGCAAGCGTTACAGCAATACAACCAGAGCCTGTTCCAATATCTATTATCTTTATCAGTGCTGTATTATTTTTTATATTTTTTACATAATCTAAAACATACTGTGCAAAATGCTCTACTAAAATTTCTGTTTCTGGGCGAGGTGTTAAGACATCATTTGTTACAATAAAATCTAATCCATAAAAATTTTTTATACCTAAAATTTCAGCAATACTATGGTTTTTACATCGCAAGTCTATACAATATAAAAATTTTTGAATTGCATCATCTGAGATATGTAATGCCTCAAATGATACATACTCTTTTGTAATAAGTTGTATTTTGGATAATCCAAACGCCTCAGAAGCAAGGAGTGCAATATCTAAAGATGGATTTTCTATATCATATTTATATAACTGATTTTTTGCAAAATCTAATACATCTTTAAGAATTTTATATTTTTGCATACTCTTCTATAATTATAGTGTTAGGCTGCATAGCTCTCTGATGCAATCTCTGCTGGTGTTTTTTTAATTCCAGGATTATGTGCTTCTTGACGAATAAAAATTCCTTCTTCTATTTCTTGTGGACAATCAATTGTTACCGATTTATTCAAATTTCCACCATGAACCACATCAACAGATTTCTCACCAAATTTCATATCTTTTGCAATAATAATAAAATCATCATCCATATTTGGCATAACAACTTCAAGTTTCGCACCTTCTTCTATTTTATTTTTTACAATAATTTCCAGTCTCCCATCTTTCCAACCAACAACTCTCCCTGCAAATTCTTTATTTGCTTTACTTGAATTTGCATCAAATTTTACAGACCCTTTTCGTGGTTTTCCATTTAAAAATCCTGGGAAAAATCCTCTATTTGCCGTTGCATGAATTTCTTCCCACAATCGTTCATCATCTTCAATACCATTGGCATAATTATCCAATGCTTTTCTATATGCTCGTGCAATTGTTGCTGCATAATATGCTGTTTTATTTCGTCCTTCTACTTTTAAAGAACAGACTCCTGCTTCTGCAATTTTTTGCATATCTGTAATCATACACATATCTTTTGAAGACATAATATGTGTTCCATGAAAATCTTCTTCTACAGGGATAATTTCTCCTTGTCGCTCTTCTTCTTCCCAAAAATTTAATTTTTCAAACTCTCGAATTGATTTCGCATTTTTTAAAACATCTTCAGTATTACATTCAGATTTTTCTTCTGCGTCATGACATTTTCCAGAACCACAACATTTTTTAGGTTCTTTGTCTGCTACCGGTGCTTTTTGTTCTTCATGATCACTTACATTTATAATTCTTCCTTCTTCATCAAACACTCTATAATTCCATCGACATGTATGATTACATGCTCCTCTATTTGCATCTCGCCCCCCAGTAAAATTTGAAAGTAAACATCTTCCTGAATACGCCATACACACTGCCCCATGAATAAAATATTCAAGCTCTAATGTTGGCAATGCTTTATGAATTTTCGCAACTTCTCTAATTGCCATTTCTCGTGCAAGAATTACTCGTTCTACTCCCATTTCCATCCACATTTTCATGGCTGGAATATTTACAGTACTGGTTTGTACCGATAAATGCTTTGGAACACTCGGAGCATATTCTCGTGCTAACGATAACACTCCTAAATCTGCAAAAATAATTCCATCTGGTTTTACTTCTTCTAAAAAAGCCAAATGTTTTTTAATTTGTTCAATCGCAAATTCATGCGGAAATCCATTTAATGTGACATACACTTTTTTATCATTTTTTCGTGCGAAATCTACTACATCTGTAATATCTTCTTCTGTTACATTATTTTCTCGCGTTCGCAAAGAAAACATTGGCACTCCCACATATACGGCATCTGCTCCATATCGAAACGCTGTAAATGCTTTATCTCTACTACCCGCTGGTAATAATAATTCTGGTAATTGTATTTTTTGAGTCATAGTATTGATATATTTATAATATAAAAAATATAACATAAACACCTTATATTACTCTAATTTTTTTTACTTTATATTTACACGCTTGGCATATACTGTGAATAAAAATCGTGAATTGTAAATTTTATAATCGACTCATTGTCATGGTTTGATATCGTTTTTAAAATATTATTTACGAATGGTTCCAGTTTTTCTGCATCTCTATTCTTATAATAATGCAATAATACTAAAAGCATTTTAGGATTAATTTTATCTGCAATAGTTGCCTCAATTTCAAACTTTTTTATTAGTAATTTATAGAATTCATAACTTTTATTATGAGATTTCTCACTTGCTTTAAAATCATTAAATGGATTCTGCAATACATACGAATAAACCATGTTAAATGCTTTTAAATTTAACATAGAAAACAAATCGAGTCTTTCAGGTGTTTTAGAACTATCTATTGTTAAGTACTCCAAATAAACATTTATAAAATCTAACTCTCTATCTTTCGATTGATCTATCATTATTATTAGATCATTTAAAGAATTTTCTAATAATTCCTCTGCCTCTCTACTGTGAAGTGAAATTCTGTTACCTTCCCATGGAATTCTTTAAAATAAAATCTATAACTTCTTAAAAAAATACAATTATTCAAGTTAATGATGAACCAAAAACCCACCAACTCACTGCGACGACATAATTGGTAGAGTGCAACTTTTCAATGAAAACCAAATTTAAAGCACAAAAAGGAAGTGAACTATGCGCA
>CAMZKZ010000049.1 GCA_947311645.1 uncultured Candidatus Altimarinota bacterium
TAAAAATAATGTTTTATTGTACTTAAAAGTATGATATACTGTTTTGAAATCTTTTTAAACAAAATTTTTTTAGAATGGTGTAAAAAAAGAGTATCAAGTAGAAACACGTAGAAATCAATATTATTACTATACAAAAATATGAACAATATGCAGATTGGAAAACATTATTTATTGGGATTTTTGAGCATTTGTTTGGGAATATGTGGGATATTATTTTTTATGGATACGGAATATATCGATACAAAAAAGGATACATTATCGTTTTTATTTCAAGAAGAAAAAAGAGAGCAAGAAGAAAAAAATGGAATTCTTGCAAGTTTTATTACTCCGAAAATAAATAAATATTCTGGTCCAGTTACAGAGTCTATGCTGACATGCATGGATGGCTATGATACTGAGGTTATAAAAAATATTTACCCACTTGATAAATTATCTATCGAAGATGGTGCTGTAAATGTACAAATTCCTGATTCGAGTAAGGTAATGCAAGATCGTACACAAATTAAAAATGAGATTATGCCTGTTTTTGGACATGCCGTAAACAATCAAGAAATTAATTGGGTATGGGATGGAGAAAATCGAGTATATACATTTGAGACATATCCTGGTGATGAAGCCTTGTGGTATTGTTACTTGCGAAAAGAGACAATATTTTTTACAAATTTTTTTCAAATAACACAGTTGGAGCAAGTAGACCCTCTTCCTCCTATTTCTGAATATAGGGTGGAAGCTATGGCAGATGGTATTTATCTCACATGGGATTATGATTATAGTGAGTTGAAAAGTTTGATAGATAACGAAATGATAAACTTTATTGTTGAATATAAAAAAGCAAATGAGGGTGATTTTGCATGGAAAACTGCAAAAAATAATGGGTATCCATTTATATCTTTTGAAGAAAAAAAAGATGAAAATTCATTTTATTGGGGAGAACCCCTAGAGTATGGAGAAGCCTATGATATAAAAATTGTAGTAGATTCTACTGTTGATTGGTATGCAGATAGCTCACCACTTATTTTTCAAATAGAAACAGATGAATTACAATTTCCATCCGATATAGAAGATGTAAAAAAAGTAAATACAGATATTATAGCGTCTATATATGCACAATCAGAACTGGGAAGTGATGGAACATATATTTATACATTTCATCCAGATGTAGAAAAAGAAGGTGGAAATGTATTTGTAAATATTTATGACAAGGAGAATACAAAAAAATATACAAAAGATTTACAGGTTACGGAGACTGATAAGTTTTTTACAAATAGAGAAGGAAATATAGAACATGCATATCAAATACAAAAAGCATTTCAAATTGATGAAGTAGGTGTGTATACTGCAAAATTATGCTTTGGGACAACTGCTGAAAATTGTAGAGAATATGGATTACCTTCAGAAATAGAAGTATTAGATTTTACATGTAATGAGCTTTTTGCAGGGCATAATGTTAGAGATGCAGATAGAATAAATATTGTATTTATTGGAAGTCGATATAGAAAATTTTCTGATTTCCTATTAGCAGTAACAGAATCACTTCGTTGGGATGGTACTCCTGCCGTTTTTACAATATTTGACGAAGAATTACAAAAAGATAAAGTTTATGATCTTGGTTGGGGGTTTTTTGCGATAGAACCATTTAAGTCTAATAAGGATAAATTTAACCTCTGGTATGTAGATGAACCAATGACAACACTTACCAATTATGTAGAAAATATTTGTGGACTTCCGTATGAATATGATGCTATTTATGCAAATCGTTCATTTTTGGGAATGCTTGGAAGAACTCGATCGTTTACATATAAGGCACAATTTGGAGAAGAGAGAGCAAAAGGAGATTCTGAAAATATGTTTTCCCCGTCTCATAATTATATGCCGTATGATGAGTTTGGAACGCATTCATTATATTATGAATTATTTGCACATGAAACAGCTCATGCAGTGTTTGGTCTTGATGATGAGTATACTGAAAGTATGGATTCAGATCCGTTTTATGGAGAGGTGTCATGTATGCCAACACAAGAAGAAGCAGAGAAAAAATGGGGAGATCTTATCGGCAATATCGATCCATTTTTAGCAGAAGTGCATACAGCATTATCAGAGTATAATATTGATACATATGAAGTAGAAGACTGTAAAAGAGAGAATCAAAATGAACCAGAAAGTGCAGAAAATGAATGTATACGAGATGAAAATGGAGATATTACATGGATTACTCTAGAGAAAGAAAGGTATCCCGAATCAGATTTTATAACACAATATTTTCAGGGAGGGTGTCTTGCACCATATGAAGATGAAAGAGTAATAAAGCCTACAAAGGAATCTCTTATGTCTGCTAATTATCCAATTTTGGGGTCTGTGAATAGGCGAGAGGTTGAAAGAGTGTTGAATATGTTTACAGGAAAATAAATAATAAATAAAAAAATTATCAAAAATACACAAACATGCAGAGGGGGAGTAACACGAGTGATAGTATTCTTTATACTCACTATGAGTGTATTGTTTTCGATACATTCTACACATGCAGAAAATACACTTGAATTACAAGAATGTGAAAAAGCAATGCTAAAAGGATTTTCTACAGCCGATATTCTACAAAAAAAATATTATGCGGAATATTTAAATCTGGAAGGAGTGACGGCAATTGCAAAATCACAAAATATTGATACATACGATAGAACATATGCGTGTCATGTACAGGCTGTTTGCTATGGAGTACGAAATGCAAATACTGATAATACCTTTATTGGGGGAACTGGACAATGTATTCCTATTACAGTGGGCGATATAGAAAAAGAATTAGATACAGATTTTTCTTCATGTACAAAAAATTTTTTATCTCGAGAACAGCGAGCATTTGAACGATGTGATGGTTTTGCTCAGCAAAAAATAGAGATGTCGCGAAGATATTTGCAAGCAGAGTTTATAAAAGAAGTGCATTTAGAAAATCAAACATTATTAGCACAAAAAGTTTTAGATTTACGAGAAAAAATGACAGTGCTTATTGAAAAAGTTCGTGCATTTAGTACTCATTTTATAAAAATTATAGATGATGTGAATTGTACCTCTCCAGATCCGAGTGGAAAATAAATCTTATTGCATATTATTAACTCTAAAGAAAAATGTATAATCAGTCTCAAAATATACTATCAATGGCAATAATGAAGATACTGCAATACCTTTGTATGGTTTGTATTTTTGTCTCTTTTTCTTGCTTTACAAATGTTTCATCTGTGTTTGCAGAAGTGGTAGTATCAGATGATTTACCTGCAAATGTTCCATTATTTTGTGAAGAGATAAATAAAGATGATAATAATGAGGTATTGGTACGATTTACAGAGTTAATGACAGATGAGAAGAAAAGTTTTGATGCAGCATATTTCATTGTAAAAGATGAGTATCATGCAAGGATAAATGAATTATTTGCAGAAAATATTACAAAACTTGCAAATAATATTTATCAAAATGGTGGAATTGATGAAAAAATCTGTGCTCCATTTAAATATGAAAAACAAACACAAAGTTTACAGGTTACCCGAGAAATGGTGAAAAATTTTCGAATGTATGAATGTGCATTAGAAAAATATATTGCAAAACCACCATATTCAGAAAATGAGATCTTATTGACGGAAGGTGTACAGCGACTAAATACAGTACAAATGCGGTTGCAACAAGAAATACGATGGAGTTTTTTAGCGCTCGAAAAAACAATAGAAATGTATACCGAACTCCGTTTATGGTTTCCTGTGCATAGAGATTTGCTGTGTTTGATTGAGCAAATGAAGGCGTATAGAAATGCTGTTCGAAATTTTGTAGACCAAATTGTTCGAATGCCAGCAAAATATTATAACTATGGATCACGATATCAACAATAAAACAAATAATAAAGCAAATAAGATGAGTATAAAACACACACTGTATTGGGTAAAAAAGAAACAGGGGATTTTTCTCTCTCTTTTTTCTGGAATAGTAGGAGTATTCTGTTCTTCTACAGGATTTGCTCAATTTGATAATGATAACCCTTCATATGAAGATGACACAGTTGAAATTATTGGAGAGGTAAATTTATCTCAACATTATTTTGTGTTAAATGATTTATATTTAAAAACATATGAAAAAATTTCTGAAACAGGGGGTGGAGATAGTGTGACAGCTAAAGATAAAGGGTATTATGCAGTTGCACAGTCTTTAAATGTAGAAAAAAAAGATGTCGAATTAATGTTGCTGGATACTAGAGCATTAAATAACGGTCTAAAAGAACAGGCATTGCAAAAATTTACAGAAATATGTTCGAGTGATCAATCTATCGAAGAAAAATTTGTACGCTGTCAGCTGTATTTATTGTCGAGAGTAAGAAAAGAGATAGAAAGACAGCAGTTTCAAAATGATATGCATGAATATGCTCTTATGAGTCAGGCCTTTGCAAATGGAACATTGCAGGATACGCATGGGGAGTTTTTTGATATTATTGTAGATTTAAATATTATAGATCTTTTGTTATTTGGGGATAAAATGAATATTCCAAAAACAGGGTCTCCGTTTTTATCGTATTATCCCTTTGCACCAGATTCTGATAGTGATTCTGTTAATCCAATCGACGATGACAATATAGATAATGAGGAAAATGTGATAGGAGCGATTACAGATGGAGAAGAAGTTGATACAAATTCTGCTACGACTTCTGGTACGAATCCGGCATCATCTACAAGTATTGAAGGGGGTGATCCTTTTGGAGAACTTGTTGGAGCATCTGAAAATAATGAAACTCTTTCATCAAATCGTCAAAATTCTTTTGAGCGACAAACTGATAATAGGGTTATTGGAAGTACTACAATTGAAGATGGTGGTTTTTGTGTAGATCCAGATGGGATTGTTTTTCGTAATATTACAACACATACAGTAATTGGTGATGAAACAGGAGATGATGATATTACTTTTTTTACTCCATATGAAATAAGTAATTTTGTGAATCCTGATGTATATTCTTCTGGAAATACTGTAGAAGAAGGAAATAGTATGTTAAATCAGTATGGTGTAGATAATAATACTGCAGTTTCGGCATCGTATGGGGCTATTGCAAATACGGTATATCCAAATAATTTTTCAGATATTCAGCGTGGAAATATTATTAATCCAGAAATAAAATATAGAGGAGGAGTATATCCTGATTTATCGAATATTTCACATAAAAATAAGTGTGAAGATGATGAAGATTCATTTTTACGAGGACGCGTATGTATTAAAAAAATATGTAATGAAGTCTTGTGTATAAAAATAAACTTTAAAAAAGGTGGAAAAGAAAGAGATACACCACTTCGAAAAATGGATTGTGTTGAGTGTCATATAGACAGAGCAAATGAAGCACTTTCTCCATTTATTGGAACATTGGGGCAAAATACTCCAAATCAACATCCAATGGAGTCAAATTTTTTATCAGCATTTGAAAATCTTGGAAAAAATATCAGTACTGGAATTTATTTATATCCACAGCGTCTTCCATTTTTAATGTATGACCAACCACACCCAAATATGAATAAAGAGGAACAAGAGGCTGCAGAACAAGAACAAGCAGATAATCAAGAACAGACAGCAGATACTACAGAAGATACTACAGAAGCAGTAGAAACTCCAGAATATGAAAAAAATAAATTTTTATATAATGCCTTAATAGTAAATAATTGTTCAGAAATTTCAACTAATTTTAGAAGAGGAGAGGGGAATGCTGTGGATATTGCAGAATATTGTAATACTGTCGAAAAAGAAAATTCATATCTTGCAGAGGCACAAAAAAGATTGAATGAGAAAAAAAATATACAAAATGCTGTTCGATCCGATAATTATGACAAAATGTTAAAACCATTTCTTCAACAATTTACATCGGATATGGTTACAGTAAATAACTATATACAGTCGATTGATCCTGCAAATATAAAGTCGAAAGCAAAAACATGTAAATAATATTTTCACTTTTTCTATGAATATACTACGAATGCTACCACAGGTTTTTTTCTCTTTTTTCATGGTACTATTTATAGTACTTAGTACTGTTTCTCATGTCTTTGCATTTGAAGAGAATATAAATACAAAGCCAGAAAAATATGAAGATCCATTTATTCCAATGCGACAAAAAATAGAAAAATTTTCTCAATTTATTCATGAAAAAGAAAAATCTACAAAATGTGAAAATGATTGGGGAAAAGATTTATATGCATTTTATACTCTAAAAAATACACCATTTTTAAAAAAACGAGCAGAAAAAGAGGTAGAGCTTGGGTCTGCTACATATAATAGAAATATTAATGAAATAGATGATGCTACTCATAGACTTGTGAAAGAATTTGCAGAAAGCGAGCATGCATGTAGCTCTTCTTCATATATTACTGCAAAACGGATGTTATCTGATATTTTTATTGAAAGAGAAAAATTGTTACAGAAGACACAAAATAATACATCTTCAAAAAATATTTATAAAAAAGAAAATGCTAATACAGATTCTGGATTTTTTACATTTACAGAAACAACCCATATATTTAATAATTTGTTAAAAAAAATGGATTTAATTAAGAAGGCTGCAGAAGATTTAACAGAAGGAGAAATTTCTCCAGAATACGATTTTCGATTAACAGACTCTGAACGAAAAAAAATTACAGAACGATCAAGAGAACGAGCCTCTGCCTATGCTGATGATTTTATTGAAGCAACCAAAACATATGTATATGCTCCTATTTTACGAAGCTCTATATCAATACGAAAAGATTTAGAATCGTTGCCAGATGGGCGAAGTGAGTTTGATAACTATACCTATTCTCTTGATTTTAAAAAGATTGTGTCTGATATGCTTTCTCCTACTGCAAAAGTAAATGCCAGTGAGCATTTAGAAAAAAATACTACATTGAATGATACATTTAGAACTCCATTTACAGAAAATGCAGTAGTAATTAATAAAAAAATTGCACGCGAAAATATATGGTATAGGGAAAAACTAGAAAAAATGATGCAACTTGAAGAGACAATAGCAGGGAACGATGAACCATTTTCGAAAGCGGTGGTAGACTCTCTTATTCCATTTCATATCACTCTTCTCGAAACAGAACGATTGCTGAATTATCAAACAAATAATTTGAAATTTGTATTGAATCGGCAAAATGTAGAAGTTGAATAATGGAAATAGATATTATCCAATAGTAGGAAGACTTCCATAATCTATACTAATGTTACGAGAAAAGAGAGCAGTATCTTTTTTTTCAATTATCTCTTGTATGTTGAGATATGTATCAATCGTATTTCCTAGATTTATATACTCTCTCTGATGTTCTGTGAGTATTGTTTCAATATTTTCTGATAAAAATCCTATGACTACAGAAGATATATTATCGTTTATATATTCTACATACTGTGTGTTTTTAATTTTTGTATAGGGTTTCTTTGTATCCAGAGAAAAGATAAAAACTTCTCTTCTTCCTACAGAATATAGAAAAAATGGAGTGGTATTATGCTTATGTGTAATGCACTGTTGTAAAAAGTTTTGTGTTGAAATATTGTAAAAATTATATGTTTTGTGTTCTGCTTTTTCATGTGTTGAAAAGTTTTTAAGTGTTTCTAAAAAAACAGACATATTTCTAAGGGTTGTAAACGATGCAGGTCCTGAAACAAAAAAAATATTTTGTGTGTTTTTCCAAAAATCAGAACGCATAATGCTTTCTGAAAATGTTTTTGATGTATCAAGAATTGTATGTTCGAGAATTTTTTCTTCTGTAAAAAATATAAAACTACACGATTGTACAGTGGGAACAATAAAAAGATTCATAGTATGAAAAAGAAAATATCATATTGCCGTATATTATAGAAGTCCAGTCATATATATTCCAATGAGTACCATAATTACTCCTCCAAAAATATTTGCGTATTTTGCATATTTTTGTGTAAGTCCAAGTTTTTCAATTGAATATATCGCAATTCCAAATATGATGAAATCGTCAAGCATATACGCTGCCATATAAGTCGATAATAATCCTATTTTATGTGAGAATTCTCCATCAATACTATTGAGCATATTCGTAAATACTTGTGGGTACCCAGCACTACATGCAAATTCAATAATATTTACAGACATTGCAAGAACTAAAATTCCTCCAAATGCTGCCCATGAAATAGGAGAGTTTGCTATATCTGCAATTTTTTTAGAAATATTTCGCTGTTGTTCTTGATTTGTTACTTGGCATGTTCCATCTGTAAAAAAAGCTTCGTATAAAAAGAATAAACCAGCTCCAATCGCTATAATTCCAATAATAATATTTAATAGAGTTCCATATTGAAGAGAAAATATATTAAAGAATTTCCACCATGCCATTAAAATTAATGCATACATTATTGTTTCTGCAATTAAAAATGTTCCAGCTACAAAAAACATTTTTCGTCTATTTCCAATTTTCATCAATGTTATAATAAACATTATTAAAACCCACATTGCACATGGATTAAACCCATCTAAAAACCCGAGAATAAAACTAGAAGTGTATCGTAATACACTACTTTCTGTATGAATTTCTACTTCTCCATAGAATGGAACGGTAAATTTAGGATTTTCAATTTTTGGAATACGGCATTCTGTTGCATCTTCTGCACATACGGCTGATTTTACTCCATATATTGCAATGTTCTCAATATTTTCATCTTGGAGTGCAGATGAAAATGTATATTTTATTTTTGCAGAATTATAGGCTTCTATAATTTCCCCCCCTGTATTTTCGTTATCATATCCTTGAAAAATTGTATCTCCTGCAAGTGTTAAAGGAGGTCCAAGAACATCAAATTTTTCTGTTACTTCAGAGTAAAAATCTAAATTGTCTGTAATTTCAAATGTTACAAAAGGAATATTATTTTTTGTAAGAAATTCTTTTTCATCTTTACAGTGTGTACAGCTTTTATTCACAAAAATTTGAATAGGAGTTTGCTGTTCTATTTCTTGTGTTATTTTTTCTATTTCTTCATGATGATTCGCAAATACAGAAGAGCTAAAACCAATTCCTGAAAATACAAGAACAGTGAAAAATGTAAGAAAAGTCTTGTGTAATTTTTGTAAAATATTCACACGAAAAAAGTAAAAAAATAAATAAATGTGAGATTACATAAGTATACCATAAATAAATAATTTCATAGTTTTTTTTGTATTATTTCAATTGTATGAAAAGGGAGAATAGTGCAAAATAATAGTAAAAATTATAGCGTATGCCTTCTTATTTTTCTATTATATATCTTTTATGTTTGATGTTTTTTTATACGGTTTTGCACTCTTTGTTATTATTAGTCTCATGATTCATATTATTGGAACTATTGCAGATGGAGCATTTATGGAATGGACAGAGTATTTCAAGAAAAAATGGAAAATGAGTAACTTTGTTGCCGGAGAAACTATTCAAGCCTTAGGAACGAGTGCTCCAGAAATTTCTATTAGTATTATTGGGTTGTATATATTAGGAGAAAATCCAGCATTAGGAATGGCTACAATTATAGGTTCTGCAGTTTTTCAAATTACTATTGTTATTGGAGTTCCTATTTTACTTGCAGAGAAATCAGCAAAGCTTGATCCAAAAGGGTTGCTGAGAACAGCATCAGTGTATGGAGGTTCTGTTGTTTTATTATGGTTATTTGTACAAACAGGAAATGCATTAGTATGGTGGGAATTACTTATTTTGGCCGTGTATCATATTGCATATATCGTATTTTTGCTTTCTACGAAACCAGAAGGAGATTCTGAAGATGACACACCAGAACATGATGATTCAAAAATTGAAAAAGAAACATTATTGTTGCGGTTATTAGATAAATTTTTAAATTTAATTCCATCTCCACAAGATAAATGGGGAATTGTGAATGGAATTCCTCTTGGGTTTATTATTACGCTTTTTGCTATTGGAATTTCGAGTTATATTTTTGTTGATATGTCGGTATCATTTGCAGAATTGATTGGTATTTCTTCAACTCTTATTGCGCTTACTGTTTTAGCAGGAGGAAGTTCTATGCCAGAGTTATTTTCAAATATTCCATTAGCGAAAAAGGGAAATATTGACCAAGCTATTGGAAATGCATTTGGAAGTAATACTCTTGATATTTGTATTTCATTTGCATTGATGTCTCTTCCGTATGCAATATTCACAGGTGGGATTTCTGGTCCTGAGCTCGAATCTATGATGGTTCCTATTTTGTTTTTATTTGGGTATTTATTTTTAGTATTATTGATTTTTGCACTTGAAAAATTTGAAACACGAAAATGGCAAGGATGGGTTTTAATTACACTCTTTATTATTTTTGTTGCAGTAAATGCAATGCTTGTATAATTGTGTACGAAAGATACGAAGAAAGGTATAAAAAAAGAGAATATATGGAGAATACGAAAAATGATATTGTAAAAAATGAGAAAAGAGAATATACTATAGAGAATGTTCTCTTTTATATTTAAATAATAAGCACGATGAAGAATTCTTCAGATGTAAAGAATAATGAAAATACATCATTGGTAGATTGGGCAATTTTTGCTACAGGGGTAGAAGTTTTTATTTGGGGACTTGTAGATCCTTTGTATTCTGTATTTATTAATTCTGTTGTAAATGATTATTTTTTAGTAGGATTAATATTCGCTTTTAAATCGGCAGTGGGACTTCTTTCTATTTTCTTTTTAAATAGAATTCTTCGCCATATTCCTTCTCTTCAGGCATTATTTATATCATATGTCATGGTATTTGTAGTGTTTATAACTTTTTTCTTTGCTGGGATTTTTCATTCGATGGTGTTGTTATTGATAGCATCTCTTGTGAATGGTGTTGCATTTATTTTACGAAAAAATGCGAAACAGGATATTTTAATGAATGAAATTACAGAAGAAACTGCAGGAGCAATTTTAGGGAAAAATGTTGCGACAAGTTATACTTTTTGGGCAATAGGAATGTGTATTGGAGGGTTTGGGTTGTTTCTTTTTGAGAAAATATCGTTACCACATGTATATTTAATAACCGCTGGTTTATGGATAAGCTTATATTTTTTATTTTCTACAAAACTTCCTTTTTTTACAAAAATAAAAAAAGAGGATATTTGGAATGATATAAAAGAGGTTTTTGTAAAAGATAAAATATTTCTTTCAGCATTTCGAAACATGAAAAAATATTCATCGGAATTAAATTATTCTATTGTTTTAGTCATGTTTATGGAAATGACTTCACGCATTAGTTTGTTGTTTGTTCCCTTGCTTGCACAATCTTTAGGATTACCGTTGTTTCAAGTCTTTTTGTTGAGTGCGTTTATGCTCTTACCTATGGTATTTACATATTGGTTTTCAAAAATAGCAGATAAATATAATAAACTTACACTGATTGTATATGGAATTTCATTATCATTGTTACCACTCATTTTTTTAACAACAACAAATCATCCAATAGAAATTGCAGTGGCAAGTAGTGCTATTTCTTTATGTTTAGCACTTCTTCAGCCTTCAGTGCTTGGTCTTGCAGGGAGTTTAGCACCAAATGCTGAAAAACATTCTGTTGTACAGTTAGAATTATTTTTTCAAAGTATTGGGGCAATTGTTGGTTCTGTAGGACTTGGTACTATTGCAGATAGCTATGGGATTCAGGCTGCATTTCTTTGTATTGCGGTAGTGGCAGTCATCTTTTTACTTATTGCACTCTACTTACATTTTCATATTGAAGAAAAAATAAGTAATAAAAAATTGGAAAGACATGTCGTGAATGCTACTTCTAAAACATTATTTAGAAAAGTAATAGATCATATTCATTTTGATATTACACGGCATACACAATAATTAGTGTGAAATAAATGTTGTGATGATAATTTCTATATCTCTAGAAAAGCTCCAATTCCGAATATATTCTGTTTCACTTGTAATATACTCTATAATATTTTCTGGTGTTGGAGTTTTTGAATATGGACAAAATATTCCAGGTCGAAGAATAAATCGTGATTCGTTTTTCGGTATATTTGTATCGTTTGCTGTATTATATTCTTTTTGTGTATAAAGTTTTGGACCAACAAGGCTTATATCTTTTTTTACAACAGAAATGAGGAGTAATACAAAATTGATAAAACGATGAAAACGGTTTTGTGTATGTGTTGTGGTGTTACTGTATCGATACCCCCAAAAAGTAGACTGTGTTCCATTTACATATTCTCTTTTTGTAATAGTATTGTTTTGAAAAAGAAACAGAAAAAAGAGGATGGGTGATGTGATACATAAGATTGTACTTGAAATCAGTATATCAAAAAGCCGTTTTATTAACTGTCCCCAGCCAAAAAGCGGGGATTGTTGCAGTGTTAAAAAAGTTGTATTTCCTATTGTTTCTGTCTCTATTTGTGAGTGATTTATACCGATAGTTTCAAGAGAGGTTCGCAGTACAACTCCTTTATTTTGGCAAAAAGATGCAAGATTTTCTGAGTGTTCAACTGCTTCGCATAAAAATAATTCTTGAATATTTTCTTGTATAAAAATTCTTTCGAGTGAGTCAAGTTTTCCAAAAATTTTTACTCCAGCAATTTCTTTTTTCTTTGATCCATATGGCGTTAAAATAGCCACTGGTTTATGAATAGAATTACAGTGTAGAAGGTTCGTAATAATATTTTCTGCATTTTTCCCTGCACCAATAACAAGCATTCGTGAAATTCCAATATTTTTTGATGCCTGATATTTCGTATATTTTTTAAATACAAATGAAATTCCATATAACAGAAATATAGAAAATATAAATAATAAAATAATTATTCCACGAGAAAAAAATAAATCTTGTTTAAAATAAAAGAGTAGTGGAAATAATGCACTTGCAGAAAGCGAAGAAATAAAAATTATGGTAAATTCATTCCATAAACTTTTTTCTTTTAATGAATACCGTCCTGAAATCATCAGTAAAAAAATCCAAAAAATAATCATGAGGGCACCCATTTGAATATATGGTTCAAATAAAAATTTTGAATGAGAAAATGTTCCAAGTCGTACAAGATACGCAAGGCTAAAACTTGCAAAAAGAGCACAAGTATCAATTAATAATAAGAAAAGTTTTTGATATATTCGAATTTTCATAAGATGGAAAAATATAATTTTTTATATAGCTATAGTGCAAAATTTTCTCTTTTTTTAAAAGAAGAAATATGATACAATGATATGAATATGTATTTTTTTAATACATAAATACATAAATACATAAATACATAAATACATAAATACA
>CAMZKZ010000050.1 GCA_947311645.1 uncultured Candidatus Altimarinota bacterium
AAGATTTCTCTCTCGATACATTGTTTCTTGACTCGCAATTCCGTGAAATTTTTCTGGCATTGGTCGTAATGCTTTCGCCAGAAATCGAACCGTTTTTACAAACAGTGTTTTTTCTCCGTGATTCGTCTCAAACATTTCTCCGGTAAGTCCGATAAAATCTCCTAAATCGACTAATTTTTCTATGAATTTCGCAGGAGATTTTTGTGTTTCATCAAGATTTTCTACTGAAAATTGGTCTTTTTGAAAACATACTTGTAGCCGTCCATGCTCATCTTGAATTTGCCCAAAGGCAAGTTTTCCCATAGACCGATATAAAACAACTCGCCCTGCAATAGAAATTTCTGGATGTGCATTTTCCTGAATTTCTTTAATATTTCTCAATTCTGTTTTTTCTGCATTTTCCAAAATTTCCGTTGTAGTATTCGAAATAGAAAATTTTGTTTTTGCATAAGGAGCTATCCCCAATTCTTTCATTTCATTTATTTTTCTGATTCGTTCTTGGATAAGTGGATCTGAATAAGACATGTGTGAAGTATAAAATAATAATGTAAAAAAATCTTTCACTCTGCTAAAAAGTGAAAGATTTTTTTATGGTTACAAAAGAAAAACTCACTTTTTATAGATAAAAGTGTTTCTTCTTGTTTACAGCGTATGCCGATACTATAGAGTGTAATGTATTCATCACTACAAATATACCATAATATTTATGAGAGTTTCAATATGTTTATTTTTTTTCTGCAGCCATCATTGCATCAACTATTTTTTTTTGCTCAGCTTTTTTTTCTGCAGCTTTTTTTTGCTCAGCAAGTTTATTAACGTGCTTTACCACATCATGATACAATCTTTCACCAGATAGAAGAGCGTCATTATTGAATATTTCCTTATCTTCAATATTCATAACCCCATCCAAATGAGAAGAAGCACCATCAACACCAGAGAATACTACTTTCTCTGTCTGTTTATCTTTACACTCCAAGTGCAATCCAGCACGTTCCTCATTAGTATTCTTAATTTTTACACCTACTGGCTTTATCGCACACAAAGAATTACCAATATCTATCCGTAATTCTTTCTTTCTTGTTATTAAATGATTATATGCATTGATTGCTGCTGTTCTTAGTTTTTGTCGTTTTTTGTCAGCCTCTATTGGTTGAGTCCATACTTTAACATCTTCCATAATTACATTTGTTTATATTTATTTATCTAACACAAAAACATAATAACAATATTATTTTCAAAAGTCAACTACAACTCTTTCACCATATATCCACACACTTCTTCATATCCCCATTTTCTATAATATTCTCGCGTACCAATACCTGCAATAATAACCATTTTTTCTTTTTTCCACTCTTCACGAGCTATAACTTCCGCTTTTTCTATAAGCTTTCGCCCAAGCCCCCTATGCTGTCCTCCTTCTTCTGACCCATCTCCCTCTCCAACAGAAATCTCCGAACCATAACTATGCACTTCTCGAATAAGTGCAGAATGTGTAAGCACATCTCTAAAGGCTTCATTTTTAATACTTTCAGCACTTCCATCACTTGGATTTCGCAAACGCAACAACGCAAAAAGTTGCGATTCATCTTCACTTTCAAAACTTAAAAACACTTCCTCTCCTTCCGATGCATCATAGTTTCTTCTTTTTAAAACAGGCTTTTCTGCTTTTTTCTCTGAAAATCCAACCTCTCGCGAACGAATATCGCGAAACAAATTTTTTGCTTTTTCCTTTAAATTATATTCTTCATAAAACTCTTTTCCAACAATTTCTAATAATTTCTTTGGCTGTTCTTGTAAAATTTGCCGTAGATTAGAAAATTTTGCACCATCTAAAATATTTGTAGCAGGAATATCTCGCATTAACCGCATAATTCGTGTCCATTCAGGAACAAATGCTTGAAATTGTATCAATAATCGTACCAATTCTTTATCATGCAATGGTTCAAAATTGCCTGCATTCCAAATACCTTCTAACTCAGAAGTGGGAAGTACCATACATGGATAAATTTTAATAAAATCTGGACGAAAATCTGGATTTTCAAAAACTTCTTTCATCATTTCTAAATCTTTTTCGGGAGTAGAACCCGGTAATCCCGGCATAAGATGAAAACATACTTTAAACCCAAAATCTTTCATTTTTTTCATTGCGTTTATCACTTGTTTTCGCCCATGTCCACGCTTTGTAATTTTTTGAATATCATCATGAAGTGTTTGTACTCCCACTTCTATACGAGTACATCCATAATTTCGCATTCGTATCAATTCGTCTTCGTTTATAAAATCTGGACGCGTTTCAAGTGTTAAACCAATAACACGATGTGTTGCTGTTTCATTTTCTTTTTGCAATTCATACAAAGTGTTAACAGGAGCATCTTGCATCTGTTCAATTTCTTCAAGGGTTATAATTTTTGTAGAAAACTCATCTGATTTTTTCAATACAATCTCTCCCTCTTGTCGCCCTGCTTTAATATGAGATTCATCTATGTCTACAATCTTTTCAAGATCACGAATAGATGCACATATTCTAAATATAGAAAGATTTTCTTTTTCATTATATTCTGATAATTCTTGAGCTGTAAAAATTTTCCCCCATCCTGCTGCAATAGTTTTCACTCCTGCATTTTTTCCTTCTTTCATATCAGAAACAGTATCTCCAATAAAAAATGTTTTATTTGCATCTTGTTTATATTTCTTCAAAATATCTTTCATTGCTTCACTTTTTGCAATTTTTGATTCTCTTCCTATAACCTCTTTAAATAATCCAGAAATAAAATGTTTTTTCAAAAATTTATCAATAACTCTTTTTTGATTTGCCGAAACAATTACGAGATCAAAATATTGAGAAAGTGTTTGTATTACCGGTACTACATCCGAAAAAAGTGAAACTTCCTCACAATATTTTTCTTCTTCTACATTTGATAATTTTTCTTGTACCACATCTGCCCCTTCAAAATTCCACACATCATGCTGTGTAAAAATAGATTTTACTCCATCTGCTGTAATATCAACTCCTGCTTCTTGCAAAAATTGTATAGAATTTCCAAAAACAAAATCATATGAATCTGCAATAACTCCATCAAAATCTATAAAGAAAACAGGCTTTACTTTATTTCGAACTCCATCATTTACTGCATTTTTTTCTTCTCCCAAAGCAGGTATATCAAAACTATTTGCTGCTTCATAAATATTTTTTATATACCAATTTTGATATGTTTTTGGCAAAAAACTCCATGTTCCCCCCATCACAATAATTTCAAGCTTACTTGCAGGATGTCCTGATTCTGTAAGGGAAATAATTCGATTTTTTACTTGATCAAATGGATCAAAGTTGTTTCGCAATGCACGCGCAGCTGCAGGCTGATTTTTCATATAACTTTTTGGCATTCTGTCTTCTGTAGGACAATATGTACATTTCCCAGGACATTCAAATGGTTTTGTAAGCATTCCAATTGGAGAAACCCCAGACTGTGTTCGCACTGCTCGCTTTTGAATTACCGATAATAAACTCTCTGGAATCTCAATATTATGTTTTTGTGCAACAACAATCAGTTCTCGATTTTTAAGAGTTGGAATATTATGCAATTGTGCAAAATGATTTTTTCGTGCTTCCAATTTTTTTATATTTCGTGGAATATCTGAAAGTAAGTCTTTTAAAAATAAAAGACTTTCTTTTTCATACTCTAAAACTTGGTGTTTATTAAAATTAATATATTTTTTTATGTGAGACATACAAAATGAAAAAATGAAAACATATAACGGAATACTACTCCATTTTTTACACAATTGAAACACTTCTAAAATTTTCAGGATACCCTTCATCATTTTCTATTCTCCAGTCATACTCTGTTTTCAATTTCCCATGTATCGCAAATCCAGATGCTTTTTTATGCCCACCTCCATCAAAAATTTTTGTAACTTCTGTTAAATCAACATCATCTCGTAGAGTTCTCATAGAACCTTTTACTTTTCCATCTTTTCGCTCTGTTAATAAAATAGAATATAACGATTCTGGAACTGCATTTAAATAATCAACAACTCCCGTTAAATCATCAAGCCCAGATTTGGTTTGCTGAAAATCGAAATGTGTTACAAAAGAAGAAGTCGCACCTTCTTTATTTTGCGAGATACGTGATAAAATCCTTCCCCATAATTTTAATTTTTCAAATGATTTTGTTTGAAAAATATTTTTAGAAATTGCTTTTAAATTTGCCCCTTTGCTCAATAAAAAACTTGCCTCTGCAAATGTTTCTGCAGTTGCGTTTGAATGCAACAATGAACCTGTATCTGTATATAATCCCATTTGCAAACATGTTGCCATTTCTGGTGTAATTTCCCACTGCAATGCTCGCAAAATTTTAGAAACCATTATAGTTGTAGATGCAACCGTTCCAATAACAATATTTACATCTCCATATATTTCATTTGAAACATGATGATCGATATTTATAAGTGGGATTTTGTGTTTAATTTTTGGATTTTCTATTGTTTGATTAAATAATTCTGGATATGTTTCATGCAATCCAAACATTTTATAGGTTCCTCCATCTAAACAAATCGCTAAATCATATTGAGATGGTTCAAAAATAGACACATACTCTAATGCTTTTTCTGTGAAATGAAATTCAGTTGGAAGTGGATCTGTATCAAAAAGTGTTACTGTTTTTCCAAATTTTTCTAAAACATGTGCCAATGCCATAGCACTTCCAGAAGTATCTCCATCTGGCCGCTGATGCGAAATCAATACAATATTTTGTGCATTTTTCACCAAAGTATACATTGCTTTCAGTTCTTTTTTAAACCGAATCTCAAATTCTCTATCTACTCTACTCAACACATTATTTTCTTTATTTTCAAACATATATTTTTCTAAAAAAATGTAATAATAATTTTTATACCTCTATATATTTGTTTTTAAGACCATATCTTTACATATTTTTTTATACTATGCAATAATTTTTTTTCGAAGCGAACATAAAAGGCTTTATCCACACCATACACACTCTTCATTATCACACTCATTAAATACTCCTGATTGAATAGAAGAATACACACTTTCAATTTGTGATAATACTTTCTTTTTTG
>CAMZKZ010000051.1 GCA_947311645.1 uncultured Candidatus Altimarinota bacterium
CCTCCACGCGAGATTGCTCCGTCAGACTTTCTTTCATTGTGGAAAATTCTTCATTGCTGCCTCCCGTAGGAGTATGGGTTGTGTCTCAGTCCTATTCTGTCTGGTCATGCTCTCACACCAGATACCCATCATAGCCTTGGTAAGCCATTACCTTACCAACTAGCTAATGGGCCGCAGGCCGCTCTTCAATCGCTAAACGCTTTACCATTTCTGGACTATCCGGTATTACTGCAGGTTTCCCTACGCTATCCCTGAATTGAAGGCACGTTCCAACGTGTTACTCAGCCGTCCGCCGCTGTCCATCTCCGAAGAGATTTCTCGCTCGACTTGCATGTGTTATGCATCTCGCCAGCATTAATCCTGAGCCAGGATCAAACTCTTTTGTTAAAAATTAAAACAATAAATTGTTTTAAAAAGATTTTGAAACCTAATCTATTACAAGTAATAGGATTTGGCTTTAAGTATAAAACTAAAAAAATAGAAGCTCTTTTTCAATATTTTACTTCCGGAAAAGGGTTTCTAGGAACCGGAAGAATTTCTCTTAGCCTACAAATTTAAAAGGTCTTTTTTGTGCTTTAGTTTAAATAAACTAGAGCTGGAAAAGCTTATCAGATTTTGTTTTATAAGGTCAAGACTTTTTTAGAGTTTTTTTAAGAAAACTCTAAAAAAAGTTTAAGAAGGCACCTCAGAATGCCAAATAACAGCAAGTACAAGCAGAAAAACAACAAAAAAAGATATATACAAATAGTATATATCTTTTTTTTCATTATAAAATCTTCGAAAAATCTTCACAAAAACTTTTAAAACAAACCACCTTGAAATCCTCCTGCTTTATGAATTCCGTTTTCAACAGTATCAAAAGAAACTTTTTTTCCTACAAAAGATTTTGCCAAAACAATTACAAACTCTGTTTCGGTCTCGATAACCAAAAAACTTCCTTTTATTGCCCTTAATACACCTCCAATACTATCACCCTCTTCAAGATGTATAAAATGTACAGGCTTGGTTGATGCCTCTATTTCTGAAAATGAATCACTATAAAAAGGGCGCATATCCCAAAATTTATCATCAACAATATAGCGAGAAAACTCTGGAAGGCTATCTTGAATATATTCTTTTACAATCTGAAATCGCTCTTCTAATATTTTTTTTCCATCTTCTTTCTTTATACCTGGAAAAAGAATATCTTTCTTTTTCGTTGCAGGTATTTTATCTGGAAACCCAAGTTTTCCTATCCCATGCTCTATACGACGCGCGGTAACACCAGAAACCCCTTCTATTAAAATTCTTGTATAATGAGAACCTTGTTCAAATTGCCGAGAATACATTCGAGACATTCGCGAAACTCCCACTTTTATAATATCTTTTGAAAACAATGCAAGGTAGACCATATGTGAAGAATCACAATTTTCAATTTTATCTTTTCTAAACTTATCACAATTAAACCCATTACAAAATTGACACGGGAAATAATCTTCTGATTTTTTACAAAGTTCACATTTTTTTACACCTTGAGCAGACTCTGTAGTATTTTTACATGAAAAATATACACCTTTTGATTCGTACCCAACACAACATACTTCTGCAGAAAGAACTGATATTGAAAAAGACTCATTCTTAAGAAGAGGTTTTGTAAATATCTCATCAGATTTCTCATTTTCTAAGCATTTAAAAAATGGACTTTGTGATTCATCATCCCAGCGAAAATCAAAAATTCTCATATTTTTCTTGTATAAAATAATTATTTTCGAACATTTTCAGAAGTAGATACTTCTACTCCCGTATTACTCTTCTCTATTTCACCCAATATTCCCCCTTCTTTTCTTTCTTCTTTTCTTTCTTGAAAAATTCTATTTGCAACTTTTCGTGTTTTTGGCCCCCATGTTCCAGCACCAACATCAGAAGAAGAATGCACTATTCCATACTGTAATTGAAAATCTAACACAAACTTTTGTGTTCTTCCTCCGTAATACCCTGTTTGACGAGAACCTAAAAATTCTTGAATTTTTTTAATTTCTTTTTTTATCTCTCCTGTATTTTGAATAGATAACCATAGATTTGTACGAAAATAATCCACTGAAATATTTTTATTTTCATCTGTAACAACTACTCCATCAAATACAAACCCCTCTTGCGTATTAACATCTACAATCTCCCCTTCAACCATTTGCCGCCCCCACTTCAAAGCTCTTATCCGTCCCTCATCTCCATACCCCATCCAAATATCCAATCGATCATATCCTTTTGTAGAATAAATAACACCTCCTCTATCATGCACCGTTCCAACCCCCAAACCGGGGATATATATTTTTGTACCAAAACTATATTTTGAAGGAGCAGAAATCATACCAACATACACAGCTGTACCATCTGCACCGTGTGTTCCATTTCCATTCATTCGTAAATCTTGAGCATAACTTCCCGAAACATATGCATACTGATTTGGAAGCGGAGAATAATATGCTGAAACCTGAAAAGTTTGAGCAGACACACTTCCAACACAGATTGTAGAAAAAAATAAGACGACCATATACCGCTGTATCGAATGCATTACAGTAAAAATACGCATATATATTATAAAATATTATAAAATGTTTATAAGCAAACAAAAGAAGAATTTTCTTCTTATAAAAAAACCTACTATATCTATTTTATTTTTTCAAGACATGAACAGCTTTCACTATTTTTTGCAAAGCTTCTTCTAGCCCCAACCGAGTTGTACCCCTTCCAAATGTAATTCTTACACCTGTTTTTGCCTCCTGAGATGTTCTTCCAATCGCACGCAAAACATGGGATTCCGAAACCATTCCTGCACTACAGGCACTTCCAAGTGAAATCGACACACCCTGTAAATCAAGACGCATCAATAAACTTTCCCCACTAATATTCACCCCTTTTTCCGTATGAGAAAAAGAAAAATTTATATTATTTTTTACGCGAAAATCCCCAATTTCTACACCATTCCACAAAGAAAAAGGAATATGTTTTTCTATATATTCTTTGGCAAAAATTTGTAATTTCTCATTTTCTACCTGATTCAATTCTCGTTCTTTTTCACTTTTTTTTAATGCTGCAGCCATACCAACAATACTTGCAATATTTTCAGTTCCTGCGCGATACGAACGCTCTTGACCACCTCCAACAATTTGAGAAACCATTTCTGTACCCTCTTTCACATACAGCACTCCAACACCTTTTGGACCATAGCATTTATGTGCAGACAAAGACATGAGATCACACTTCCAATCAACAACAGATGTTTTTATTTTTCCAAAAGCCTGAACAGCATCAATATGAAACACAATCCCATTTTTTCTACAAATTCTTCCTATTCTTGACACCGGCTGAATAGTTCCAATTTCATTATTTACCGCCATACACGACACCAATGCAATTCTCTCTTTTTTTCCTTCTTTTTCTATATTCGATAAAATTTTTTTAAAATCTTCTACAGAAACAATTCCATCTGAACCTACTTTCAACAATACAAGCTCTATTTTTTTTTGTGATTCTAAATATTTACATAGCTCTAATACAGATGCATGCTCTATATTTGTTATAATAACAAGAGGAATACCACACATAGAACTTTGCTCAAAAGATTCTATTCGACCTCGTATAGCTAAATTATTTGCCTCCGTAGCACTTCCCGTAAAAATAATTTCATCTAAATGTGCATCTATACACCCTGAAATAACAAAACGAGCAGAGTCCAAAGCTTTTTTCGCTTTTTGCCCCTGCCCATACAACGCCGAAGCATTTCCAAAATGACCTGTCAAATATGGCATCATTTCTTCTAAAACATCAGAATCTAAAGGAGTTGTTGCACTAAAATCTAAATACATCGTTTTTTATTATACTCTTTTTATTATACTTTTTTTTCTCCTATCGAAAATCATCACTACTTGTTTTACGCACCTTTTCAAGCCGTAAATTATCTACCTGATCCTGTATTCCCACCTCTAAAGAAACAGATGGATTAAAACCAAGAATATTTTGAATTTTTGAAATATCTGCATATTGATCCTGAATATATGCTTCTTTTATAGGATTTTCAATATATTTTGGTGTTATATTTTTTCCAAAAGCCTTATTGAGAGCATCTACAATATCATTCAAAGAAGTCGATTTCCCCAACCCAATATTAAATACATCTGCTCCTAATTTTTTAGATGAAGTCATAGCAAGAGTAATCCCCTGTACTACATCTTTTACATTTGTAAAATCTCGCGTTTGCGTTCCATCACCATAAATAACAGGCTGTAAATCTCTTCCAATATCCCATGCAAATTGTGATATTAAATTTGCATACACTCCTTTAGCCTCTTCATTTGGACCATAAACCGACATAAATCGAAACCCAATAATATCCATTTCAGGATACACTGCATTATAACACGTACTACACTCCTCATATACATGCTTTGTTACTGCATAATGATTTGGAGGTGCTACTACCTGAGTTTCTACCAACGGCAATGGATTATTTGCATATAACGAAGAAGTAGATGCATACAGAAATTTTTGTGCACCATTTTTTCGAGCCCACTCAAGAGTATGAACAAAACTTGATATTGCATTTGTATACCCCCAAGCAAAACCATCTCCATTAAACATTGGCTGAGAAGATGTACCTGCAAAATGCACTACAAAATCTACAGAACCCCCTAATACTTCTAAACATGCATCAAGATCAGAAGGTAAACATGCATCACCCTCTATAAATGTAATATTTTCATGCTCATCTAAATTTTCTTTATCACCCAAAAACAAAGTATCTAAAACAACAATTTTATACTCTTCTTTATGAATATTTGCAAAATTTGAACCAATAAAACCAGCACCCCCTGTTATCAAAATTTTCTTCATATTTTTATAATTAATACTGCTCTACCACTATTTCTGACCGATCAACACCTTTTTCTTTTTGCAATACCGACCGCACTTCTTTCACCATAGCAGGATTTCCACACAGTAAAAAATCAGTATCCACACAATCTTCCTCTAATAAGCTTTTCACCGCTTGTGTTACCCGACCAGATACAACTCGTACCCCCGAAAACATACCTTCTTCCTTCATTTTCAAAATCTCTTCCTCAGATGATCTCGAAATAAATAATGTATACGAAAAATTTTCATACTGATCTGCCAACCCCTGAAAAAAATCATTATAACACACAAACTCAGAATGAGACACCCCATAAAACAACTTTGTTTTTAAAGGAAAACCATGCTCTGATAACTCCTCACAAATAGAACGCATTGGAGCAATTCCTGTTCCTGTAGCAACCATCACTGTTTTTTTCTCTATTGATTTTTTAGAAAAATGTCCCAATGGACCAAGAAATTCCACAGTATCCCCTTTTTTCAATCGAGATAAATACCCAGAACCAACCCCTGTTCGAGCCTCACCAGTATCCCTATCAGTAAACCGTACAACCTTCACACACAACTCAAACAAAGGTAAATGCTGTAGAGAAGATGCAATAGAGTACCCTCGCATAATAAACGGAAGAGAACTTTCTTTATCAGGATTTTTTAATTTTATATTAACAAATTGCCCAGAAGTAAATGCAAAACTATCTTCTGTAGAAAAAACAACAGAATACGTATCTTCTGCAATTACCGTATTTGACACAACCTTCGCAATAAATGGCTTCATTTTTATCGTAAAAATATAATTACTGAACTATCAATGGAATCTCATACAATTTTTTCTTCCCACTTACTATAATCCTATTTATATCAGAATCAAAAGCAAGACCAGACAATTCTTCATTTTCAACATCAAGAATTATTTGCTTTTTATACACCGCTGTATTGTTATTTTTCTTAAAAACAAAGACTGTATTTTCTTTTGAAGACAAGAAAAGCAATAAATCAGAATCAACAGTAGTTGAAATTTCTGTCACTTTAGAAAAATTAGCAGGTACTTTTTTAAGTTCAAAATCTTGCTCTACCCCTTTTAACAATTTTATAACTTTTCCTCCAGACTCTAGTACAAAAATATTTCCATCAATAGTGAGATCTATAGCACTCGTGAGATCTGCCCCTTTGTTATAAGAAGATGGAACTGAATACGAATCCTGCCCTCTCCTATATTTAAATATTTCATTTTGAGATGGAGCTAATAAGTAAATATTCTTATCATAAAAACCAATATTAACAATATCCGATTTCCAACCCGCAACATCTTCTGTTTTTGCATAAGAAGACTCTAATTGAGAAACCTCTAATAATGCCCCTCTTTTTGTAAGAAATACCATTTTTTGTTTTTTATCCAAAGGAATAGCCTTTATAACTTCCTCTTCTTCTTTTAACGGAATAACAGATTCAATTTCTTTTCCAATTATCTTATAAAGTTTTTTTTCTCCAAAAGAATACAATTCTTTATCAAACAGAAAAACACCTCTTAACTCATCATCTTTATTTTCAAGAGAGATATCTGCAAACCCATTCCCAGAAATTCGAGTTGTATTCGTAATATCATCTTCCATTTCTACAATTTTATTCAAATACCGCTGACTATCAATTGGAAATGTTGAATTCAATAACGCGTCTTCTGCTTTTAATTTTACTTTTTCCAAACGATTCAACGCCTCATCTTCTCTATTATCACGAATAACAGACTGTATAGCTCCTATTTCGGTATTAACCTCTTCTAATAATGTTTTATATTTCCCCGTATCTCCACTTGCCCCACTAGACAAAATACCAATACCAGACCATACAATAAACAAAAACAAAACACCCACCCCAAGAAACAATAACTCTTGCGGAATTTTCCCCTCCACCTTTGTTCGCATATCTGCAAACCAAGAAAGCACACGAGCAAAAAAAGAATTCTCATCTCTTCCTGATTGAATCATTGCATTTTCTTGAAGAACTACATCTTCAAAAGGCAATGGTGGTGCCCCATGTGCTACAATACACCCAGAAACCCCACCATCTTCAAGCGGAATAAATTCATTCAATGTAGCAATAATTTCATGCGAATCATTTTCTGAAATCTCCTGCATTTGACCATGTGTCAAATATTTCAACAATTTAAGCGTTGAAAACACAAGCACATCTCCATCTTGCAACTCTCCAGATGCAACATTTAAAAATAATTCATCAGAAAGACTTTGTGCAGAAATCCCATCTGACACATGCATTACTTTTTTCGAACGAACAAAGTACACCTCTGCATCTCCAAGCGTTGTAAAATGAATTTCATTATCCACAGACAACAAAATAGCAAAAGAGTTTTCAAATAAAAATCGTTCTGGCAAACGATACACCGTATCAACTTTTTTATTTAACTTTCTCATCGCTTTCTCAAATCGAGCAATAGACGACTCTACACTATCTTTTGCCCCTTCAAAGACCTCCTCAAACACCTGTTCGCAAACCTCTTCAAACAACTCTTGCCCAACACTTGTTCCCTCAAAAATAATCCATACTTTTTCCGAAAACCCCTCAGGCATAAAAGAACGCTGAAGACGAATAACACCACTTGACGAGGCCCTTGCTTGAATATCTGAATCCAAAGATAAAATCATAGCAATAAATTAACGAATAATTACCTTTATTTTTACAGAAAAAAATGAATATGTCGAATTTTCTTCATTTTATACTTTACTTATATTTTGGATATGCAATAGTCTCATTATATTGATACAGAGAATTTCCACTCTTATCAGATAAATTATCAATCAACACTGTATAAAAAATTCTTTCATCAGAAGGCAAAGAATCTACCAAAACAATCTCAAGACCCCTTTCAATATTCTTTACAGATGTAATTTCTACAGCATCTTTACCATTAAGCAATACAACCTGAGATTGATCTACATACTCTAAATCTTCGGAAAATTGCAAACGAATTATACGACCCCCCTCCTTATACACCACATCTTCAAAAAGAGGAAGAGTTGTATCCTTTTTTCTCATAACAGAAATATTCCGAAACAAATATGGCACAACAAACGAACACCGTGAAACATTCTCTGTACGACGCACATTACTACACCCTGAAATAACAGTACTTTCATCTGCAAACGACTGAAAGGCAAAATCAACAAGAACATGTAAAAGTCCTGGCTGCATAAATACATCTAATACCACCTCTTCTTCCAACGACAAAGAAAATGCTTCATCATATAAAAACTCTAATTCAACAGACTCTTTCAAAGAAGGATCTATAAAAACAAAAAAATCAAATTCTGATGTACCCGGAAATGTAGCATTTCGAACACTTGGGTTTTTCATAAAATTCTCACTATTGTTAAAACGCACAAGTTTTGTATTTTTGGGTTTCACCACACGAACATATGCAAAATATCTATCAGAATGAAGATTTCGCGTTCCATTATGAACAAAATCAATATTTATTTTCTCTCTCAACACACCATCTTCTCCAATAGAAAAAAGAGAGCGAATCGATTTATCAACATAACGATCCCCTTTTTTTCCCCCAATATTTGCAATATTAACCCCCCAAGAAATATGAGAAGAATCTAACTCCATAACCCCAGAAAGACCATGAGCATAAAAAACTTCCTGAATTTTTAAACGAGGAGAATACAATAAAATATGACCATCAGAAAACTCTTTATGTACAACAGAAGAAATATCTCCCCACAACAACACACTCTTAAGACTCTTTTTTGCAATTTGAATTGCCAAGGGTTTTATACTCCCTTTTCTATTCTTCCATGCCTCTTCATCACCTCTATCAAACTGTTTCGATCGAGACTCTAAAACAGAAAAAAAGTTTTCCCCAGTAATATACTCCCCATCAAAATACACCCCACCAATAGAATCTAAAACACTTTCTACAACATGCATATCTAACGATACCACTGCTGAAATATTCACATCTTTATAACGATCATCATATTGCAAAAACGCAATTGCATTTTTTGCATTTTGTACATACCGCATATCAAAATTTGAATCACGAAAAACCCACCCCTGATACCGAGAATCTGTAGAAAAATTTTCTTCTATAATATCAGGAGCAACAATAGGTTCTTGAGGAGGCAACACATCATAAGAGTCATGAAACTCAAGCGAAAAATTTCCACTTGCATCTTTTTTCAACAAAATAAAACCTGTTAAAAAACCAAGAGTTGGACGCAATTCACTCTCATTATGCAGTGTTATAAGAATCGCAGTATTTTCAGTATTTAATTCAGATACAACTGGAAAAAGAAAAAGAAAATTCTTAAAAGAATACACTGCATATACAACAAGAGAAAAAAAGAGAAAAAGAAAAAACAACATCCCTTTTACAAAACCATCTTTTACAGATTTAAAAAACACAGACATATTTTTAATAAAATTTCATGCGCGATATACGAGGCATACTACATACCATATTCTACCCCACTCTCTACAAACTCTAAATACATTCTTAAACTCTCTTTTGTATCACACCGAGAAAACACTTCTAACAAAGGAATATATACAAAATCTCTCTCTAAAATATAAGGGTGCGGAATTACCAAACGGTTCGTACACACCTTTTCATCACCATACAACAAAATATCAATATCCAATGTTCGATCTTCCCACCGAAGAGTACGAGTTCTTAAAAATTTCTTCTCAAGCAACTGAGCCATATCCAACAAAGCATCCGACGAAAGAGTATCAACTACATCAATAGAACACACAACATTTAAAAACATATTTTTTGCAACACCACCCCACGGCTTCGAATAAAAAAAAGAAGAAACAGAAAAATTACTTCCCCATTTTTCAATTTCTGCAAGTGCAGAAGTAATAATCCCCTCTTTATCCCCAATACTCGACCCCAACCCTAAATAAACAGTTTTCATAAAAAAATAAAAACAAAAATAACAATAATAAAATAAATAAATAAATAAAAAAACAGAGAACTCTTGTTCTCTGTTTTTCTTTTTACATCATACAATTATTTTGTATATTTAGGATTATTATCCGCCGCTTCAAACACAAAAGAAAGAAGGTATGCAAGAGATGAAATAGCATCATCATTTCCAGGAATCAACAATTTGTAATCATCAGGATTAACATTTGTATCAGCAATTCCAAAAACAGGAATATTTAACCGATGTGCTTCCTTAATAGCATTAATATCTCTTTTTCCATCAATAATAAACATTGCATCTGGAGCTTTATGAAGATCTCTAATTCCATCAAATGCATCTTGAAGTTTTTCCAACTCTTTTCGAAGTTTTGATTGTTCTTTTTTTGTATATTTATCAATTTCTCCAGTAGAAACCATTGATTCAATATTTTTCATTTTTTTAATTCGCCCTTTAATTGTTTCAAAGTTTGTCATCATTCCCCCTACCCATTTATTCACAACAATTGGATACCCTGTTGCTTCTCGAAACTCTTCAAACATTACTTTTGTTTGTGGTTTTGTAGAAACAAATAAAATTGTTTTTCCTTTTTTCGCAAGTTTTTCCAACTCTGACACTGTATCTTTCAGCCCTTCTGCTGTTTTATTTAAATCAAAAACATGTACTCCGTTTACAACAGAATAAATATATTTTTTCATTTTTGGATTCCACCGAGACGTTTTGTGTCCGAAATGAACAGCATTTTGAGCAAGCTCTTCTAATGATACTAACATAATAATAATAAAAAAAATTCCTTAGTCGACAAAAGCAATATACATAAATTAAGAAGGCTTGATTATAAAAAAACAACCAAGAGGAACTTAACATTTAAAGCTTTCTGATATTTAAATCAAAGCTATTATATCAAAAGAAAATCATTATTCAAGGTATTTTACCTTTTTATTTGAAGTATTTTAAAAAATCAAACTATGTATATAGTAATTAAACATGATATTCTTTTTCTACAATATTTACACCTTTAAAAAAAATTTACACATGGCTCATATTTTTTTTCAACTTGGATCACAAGTTGATATCTCAGAAGAAGAACTCTATTCAACTTTTAACACCGAAACAGAAATTTTTTCAGGATTTGCATTTGGAGAACTTCCAAAGCAAAAAGTGAAGAAAAAATTTGATGAACTTGGAGGAATAATGAGAGCAGGGGTGGTGCTTGGCGAAGAGAAAAGTTTTGAAGGAGTTCAAAAAGGAATAACAGAACATGTAATTCGAAACGCAAAAAAAGGGAAAAAAATGAAAATTGGTATTTTTATTGGAAGCAAACAAGGGTGGAAAAACTTTGGAATTGGGCTTCAAAAAACAATTAAACAAGCAAGTAAAGGAGATGAATATGAAGAAAATAAATTTTCTGTACGAATTGTAAACAGAGATGCAAAAAACCTTGATAGTTATGCTGTTCACAAAGAAAAACTTCTAGAAAAAGGAAATTTTGAATATGTCTGTATCCCTTTACCAACTGGTTGGGCGTGGGGAATTTCTATTGGTGTACAAAAAGCATTTGATTTTGCTGCGCGAGACATGAAAAAACCCGTTCGAGACATGAAAGTAGGACTTATGCCACCAAAACTTGCACGAATAATGATAAACATGACTCGAGATGAAAGTGGAAATCTTCCTGCAAAAATATATGATCCATTTTGCGGAATGGGAACAGTTTTACTAGAAGGAATGTCTCTTGGGCTAAAAGTTGCAGGAAGTGATCTTTCAAAAAAAATGGTGGAAGCAACAAAGAAAAACACACAATGGTATTTTAATTATCAAGAACGAGCACAACGAATGAATATGACAGCAGAAGAAAAAGCTGAAAGAGATACACGATTTAAACAACTTGGAAAAGAGCAAAAATATGACAAATTTAATGAATTTAACATTGATGAAGATTATATAAATAACAAAAAAAGTACCGAAGAAAAAAGAGATCCATTTTTCTTAAGAGATATCTTTATAAAAGATGCGACAAAGAGTTTTTATCCAGACCAACAAAAGAAAATAAATAAATCGGTTATTGTAGGAGAAGGATTTTTAGGAAAAATTTTTCATAAACCTATAAATGAAACACAGTACTCTATTCAAAAAGAAGAACTGTTTCCAATGTATAGACAATTTTTGTTTCAAATTTCCAAAGAAAATATTTCTAAAATTGTATTTGCCTTCCCTTTTTGGCAAGGAGAAGACAAAAAAACATACTCTTTTGTTTCTGAACTTATTGAGTTTGTAGAGAAACTTGGGCTAAAACTTATAAAATCTCCTATTCGATACATTCGAGAAGGGCAAGTTGTAGGACGAGAAATTGTTACTTTTGAGAAAAAATAAACTCTTACACGCTAATATTCTCACTACCGCATTTCTGCATTATTTTTCATAATTGCTAAAATTGTATCCAAATCATCGTCATCAGATTTTTTATTCTGAATAACTTTTTCACATTTTTCACATTTGTGAACAATTACTATTTCATGTTTTGCATGTGGCTGTGCATCTATTGCTACCAATTTTCCAGCACACTCACTTTTTCTATCACCAGGAAATACATCATCTACATGTTTTGAACACAGACATTTTCGACAATGATTTCTACATGTCCCTTTTGATGGAGGATTTTTTTCTCCACACCATTCGCATGTAAATTCTTCGTTTATCACCTTAAAAGACATGACAAAAATATAAAATTCTTTTTGTTTTTATAATACACAAATATAACACAAATAGCTCTAAAATTAAGAAAATTTTTAATAGTAGCAAAAATAAAAAAACTCTTCTTTTTTTATTTTTGTACGGTGGTTAGAATTTGATACACTTTTCACACATTTTCCATACATGTAATTACAATATTTTACTGCTTACAAACAATATGAAAAAAGATTTATTATTAGGAATTATAATGCTGGCAATAGGAAGTGGTGTTTTTTATTTTGTTACAACAAGTAAAAACATCAATTTTTTTACAGAAAAAGAACAAGAGATAACACAAACACCTCTTCCAAAAGCAATAGATACTGCAAAAATCTCTCTTTCTCCAACACCAACACCAGAAGAATCTCTTGTTAAAAGACTACAAAAAGCAAGAAATGCAATACAAAATGGTGAATTAGAATATGCCACAAACCTTGTAGAAAAAGAAGAACACTCAGAACATGTATTAGATATTTTAATACAAACTAGCCTTGGACAAGGGTTATATTTTAAAAGTGAACAATATGTAAAAGAGCTTGTCTCTCTCAACAAAAGCACAGAAAATATAAAACAATATATTGAAATTCTCCTGCTTTCTGGAAAAGCAAAAGAAGCAAAAACACTCCTTTCTCTTTTAAAAAATACAAACGACTCTCTTTTTTATGAAATGATTATTTCTGCTACAGAATATGATAATCAAAAAACAAAAGAAATTGCGGAAAAAATAATTACATCTGGAACGTTAGAAAAATACAAAAAATCTGCACAAATATTTTTAGATATCTATACTACATATGAAAGTTTTAGAGATGGTAGCCCAGACTATCTCACTTTAATGATTGGAAATGCATTAAAAACACTTCAATTTCATGAACTTACAATTCAATATTTAAAACCTCTTTTAGAAAAAAATCCAAACTACAGAGATGCCTGGATAGTGGTAGGAAATTCATACCTTGAATTACGACAATATGAAATTGCTGAAAAAATGCTAGAAAAAGCAGTATCACTCGACCCCGCTCACCCCATTAGCCCATATCTTTTAGGAATAACACTATACGAAGAAGGACAAACAGAAGACGCTATTGCTCAACTTCTTACTGCTGTAAAAAATGGATACACCCCTCGCGAACAAGCCGAAAAACTTATTGGAGACATGTATTTTGGTATGGATAATTTTGAAAATGCTCTTGAACATTACCAATACATATTAGAACAAGGAAGTCCAACAATTGAAGATTATTCAAAAGCAATATTTATAGCACTTCAAAAATTAAAAGTTCCAAGCCTTGGAAGGTCTTTTGCAGAAAATGCTATTATAGATTTTGCAAACAACCCAAAAGCAATGGCACTAAAAGGGATAGTGCTTCTTGAAAGCGAAAACAAAGAAAGTGCAAAAACATATATAGAAAATCTTGCAGTACAATACCCACAATCTCTCGATGCTCTACTCCTTGTGGGAAAACTACGAGAATCCGAAAAAAATTACCAATCAGCATTTGATCTTTATAAAAAATGCTATGATAAAGGGAGTGTTTCAGGAGATAGCATTTATATAGAATGCGCACAAGAATATGAAAAACTTCGAAAAAAACTTCAAAAATAAATATTCTATATGAAAGTTTTAATAGCAGGAACCTTCGACTTATTTCATAAAGGACATGAACACTTTATTTACTCATCATTTTTACATACAAACAAAAATGATGAATTTCATGTAATTATTTCTACAGATAAAAGTGTACAAAAAATTAAAAACAAAATCCCAATTCACACAGAAAAACAAAGACAACAACAAGTCGAAGACTTTTTATCGCTAATTTCTCCAGCAGAAAAAAATATTACAATATCTGTGCATATTGGAGATGAAATAGATTTTTTAAAACTCCCAAAGAAAATTTCACCTCACCTTATCTGCCTTGGATACGACCAAAAAATACCAAAAAGTTTACACGAAGAACTCCAAAACTGCCTTTTTAAAAGAATAAATCCATATTTTCCAAATATATACAAAACGAGCATTCTGCAGAAAAAAGAAGAAAAAAAAAGTATAAAAACAAAGTATAAAAAAAACTGATACAGATTTTTATTCTGTATCAGTTTTTTTATTAAGAAATAATTACATTCCTGGAAATCCCATTCCTCCCATCAATCCTTTCATTTTTTCTGCTGAAACTTCTTGTGCTTTTTTACTTGCTTTTGCATGTGCTTTAATAATTGCTTTTGCAAGTACAACTTTTTTTTCTGGAGATGCTAATTCATCAGGAATTTCAATAGAAACAAGCTCTTGATCTGCCGCAACAATTACAACAACATTTTCTACTTCTGCTTCAATATGAATAGAAGAAAGTTCTTGTTTAATAGCTTTTGCTTCTTTTTGCATTTTATACATGTCTTTCATTTGCTTAAACATTTGTATTTTTTTAAATAATAAGTGTATTGTGGTGGGCTGGGAGGGACTCGAACCCTCGACAAATGGCTTAAGAGGCCACTGCTCTAACCGACTGAGCTACCAGCCCAAAAAAAGTTTTCGCATTACAATGCGTAACAAAAAAGATATTATCAAAAAATATACATAAACTCAAAATTAAATTTTGATATTTATTTATTTTATGATATAATCATCTGAAATATTTTTATAATTTTAAAACAATAAATAGAATATGAACACAATAGGAGCAGAAGGAGCAGAAGGAGTAGAAATAGGAGAAAACATAGAATATATAAAAATAAAGCAAAAGATTGAAAATCTTATTTTATCTGTAATTAAGAGTTCTCCTGAAATATCCCCAGATGAATTAATTAACACTCTAAAACAATCTCTTTCTTTTTTAAAAAAGAAAGAAAATAACGATATTCAATCTTTAACAAACATTCTTAACGACCCTCAATCTTTAAAATCAATTATATACGAGACTATTTTATTTCAACATGAAAAAATATCTATTCATGAAAAAGATGTCAAATACTTACCCTTTTATAAAAAACTTTTAAAAGAATATATAAAAGATACATCAAGTAAAAACCAAGAATTTGCTAAAGAACACAACCCATATAAAAACCAAGGAATTTTTCTAAATGAAACCCCTAATGCGTTATTTACAATTTTGGGATCAATAAAAGTTTCTCCATTTCAATTTACAGAAGCTCTTAATAATGATGAAAATTTAAAAAAGTATTTTTCAAATAAAGATAGGATAAGTTGGCATGATAAAAACATAATGCAATTAACTGGCTACAACAATGTGATAAGCGTAGACGAAAAAGCAAGTATAAAAAATATCATTTCAACTACATATAAAGAAATAGAGGATTCTTTTCAAATTTTACAAAAAATAGAAGCGAATGAAATAGTTATAAATAAAGAAAATCACTTATTTTATTGTGCAATATTACAAAATTTAAAAGATTCATATATTTTAATTTTTAATGCTTTTATATCTGATGAAAAACTTGGTGACTTTAAAAATGAAGATGAAACATATCAAGAAGCAAGAAAACAATTAGCCAATACTTTAAAATATGTTACAAAGCAGTATTATAATATTTTAGTAGGCGAACCCATACTTTCATCACCACAAAATCTTCTTACAGATGCAAATGATAAATTTATAAGAGAGAGTATAGAAGAATTTGATAATCCTAAAAGGTTTGATAAAGCTGAACTCAGTAATTCTATGATAATATTATCAAGTGCTTTAAACACTGCACTAAAAAATCCAGAAATAGATACTATTATATCGCTCCCTTTTGGAGGAACTGAATATGCAGTTGCAATACAACTTGCATATGAAAAAATTTATAATAAAAAAGTAGAAATATTTATATTACCAGTTTCTTTATATGGAACGAAAGATTTAATGGAAAAGAAAAAAGATAAGAAAGATGAAGAATTAAAAAAAGAAGATATACTTGGAAGCGATAGTACAAAAACATACCTTGAAAAAAATAAAGATATTTTAAGAGGTAAACACCTGTTAATAACCGACAATAGCTCTGGAAGCGGAAAGACACTAGAGTTAACTGCTAAATTTTTAAACAAAGTATTTCCTAAAAATATAAAAACGGTTATAGCAAAAGTTTCACCATATACTTTTCTAAAAGGAATATCTCCTTCTATTCCAAATCCTAAAATTCTAGAAAGTAGTATGACCTCAAGATCTATTCGCTATACAACTACAAAGAAGAAGAAAAATACAATGAAAAAGGAATTTACTAGAGGTCTAAGAAAAAGGCAAATATACAGAATTATAGAACAATACTATAAAAGGAAAAATTCCGAATAATAAAACAACAATAAAAACATTCTCTTTGCACCAAAAATAATTATTTGATAAAATATTAGCACTCTAACAAAAAGAGTGTTAATTACTATTTACAATAATTATGAAAAAAGATTTCTATGAATTACTCGGGTTGCAAAAAGGTGCAACAGAACAAGAAATTAAAAGAGCATACAGAAAACTTGCAGCAAAATATCACCCAGATGTAAACAAAGAAAAAGATGCGGGAGAAAAATTTAAAGAAATATCTGAAGCATACGAAGTTTTATCTGACCCAAAAAAGAGAACACAATATGACCAATTTGGACATGATGCCTTCTCTGGAGGACATGGTGGAGGATTCGGAGGAAATCCATTTGGAGGTGGGTTTCAAGGTGGAGGATATGAAGATATTTTTGACTCTTTCTTTGGAGGAGGAGGTTTTGGTGGACAACAAAGAAGACCATCTGGACCAAAAGCAGGAAGAGATGTTGAAGTTCAAATACGACTTACTTTTAAAGAAAGTGTAGAAGGACTTACTAAAACTATTAAATTTTCTGCAAATGAAAAATGTTCACCATGCGAAGGAAGAGGTGAAGAGAAAGGATCTCAAACAAAAACATGTACACAATGTCATGGAACAGGACAAGTTACAGGACAACAAAGAACACCTTTTGGAGTAATACAAACACAAATGGTATGTCCAGGATGTACAGGAGAAGGAAGTATTCCAGAAAAGCCATGTAAACACTGTAACGGAAAAGGAAGAAAGCAAGGAGAGAGAAAAGTTGAAGTGAAAATTCCTGCAGGAGTTTTTGATGGAGCTCTTTTACGAATTGCAAAAAAAGGAGAAGCTGGAGAAAAAAATGCCCCTTCTGGAGACTTACTTATTCATATAACCGTTAGCTCTTCTCATAAATTTAAAAGAGAAGGAGATGACATACATACAACTCTAAAAATTCATGCACTTCAAGCTATACTTGGAACAGAAGCAGAAATAGAGACAGTACATGGTGTTTCTACTATTAAAATTCCAGCATATACAGCACATGGAAAAACATTACGAATTAGAGGAAAAGGTATGCCTAAAATTGGTTCAGAGAGCAATGGTGACCATATTGTTCATATAGAATTAAATGTCTCTGATGAATTATCAGAAACAAATAGAGAAAAACTTGAAGAAGTAGCACAAGATATGAATCTTAACTATTCAAATAAAGAAGGGTTTTTCCAACGAATTTTTGGATAATCAGCAATATATAAATAATATATAAACAAAAAAAAACAGATGAAATTCATCTGTTTTTTTATTTTATGATTGAGGTTCTAATACTTTTAGATTAATTCTTTCATTATTTTGCGAACCAATCATACGAAGAAGCGTTCGAATAGATTGAATTGTTTTTCCATCTTTTCCTATCAACCTTCCCATATCTGACGATGCAACTTGTAATTCATAAAGAATACCAAGATCATCTATGCTTTTTTTTATAACAATACTCTCTGTATTTTCAAGAATAACAGAAAGTGTGTATTCTAAAAATTCTTGAGATTTCTCTTCATTATGTGTCATAAACCAATAGTATAAAAGTTTTTATGCTTCTTCTGAATTTTCTTTTGCAGCTTCTTCTTTTGTTGGTTTTGTAACTCGTTTAGCAACAAATTTTTCTAACCCAGTCATTCCTTGTTTTACAGCAAGTCGAGCAACTGTTTGAGAAGGTTGTGCACCATTTGCAATATAATACTCGATTTTATCTTTTTTCAAAACGATATCTTTTTTAATTGGATCATAATGACCAACAATTTCTAAAAATCGTCCTTGTACCGCTCGAGCTTTTTCAGCTACAACAATTCGGTAAAATGGTCTATTTCGTCGCCCTTTTCTTTGAAGTCTAATTTTTAACACGTACTCTAAAATTAAAATATAATATAAATTCGATCTCTATTTTCCCTAAATATATCGTTTTCGTCAATAGAATGTGAATAACACTATTAAAACACTTTAATTTCTATAGAAAAAATACTATACTCATCATAAATTATATAGAAATTTAGCCATACCATATGAATATATATTCAGATGAACAGCAAAAACTTATTACCGAAATACTGCAGTTAAAAAAAGAAAAAAATGCAATTATTTTGGCTCATAATTATATGAATCCAGAAATTTTTGAAGTAGCAGATAGTATTGGAGACAGTTTTGAACTCTGTAAAGCTGCACAAGAAATGGATTGCGAAACAATTGTTTTTGCAGGAGTACATTTTATGGCAGAAGCTGCAAAACTTTTAAATCCGAGTAAAACTGTTTTATTACCTTCTTTGTCAGCTGGGTGTTTTATGGCAGATACAATAAATGCAGAAGGATTAAAAAGAGTGAAAGCAAAATATCCTACAGCACCAGTTGTAGTCTATATGAATACAAGTGCTGCAGTAAAAGCTCTTTCTGATGCAACTCTTACATCTTCTAATGCTGTAAAAATTGTTGAAAGTTTTGCAGAAGACACTCTTATTTTTGCTCCAGATAAACATTTATGCGAATATGTACAATCGCAAACAAAAAAGAAGTTAATTCCATGGCAAGGGTTTTGTCATGTTCATACCAATATCAGTCCAAAATTTATTCAAAAACAAAAAGATAAGTACCCTGATGCTCATGTTATTATTCACCCAGAAACTCCAAAACGATGCACGGATTTAGCAGATCATATTTGTGGAACAGGTGGTATGAGTACATATATCGCACAAAATCCAAGTGTAAAAACTTTTTTAATTGGAACAGAAGAAGGAATGACAAACCGCTTACAAAGAGATTTTCCAGATCGAAAAATCATATCTCTTATGGGATCATGTATTAATATGAAACAAATTTCTCTAGAAAATATAAAAAGAGCGTTGGAAAATAATACCTATGAAATAAATGTAGATGCTGAAATTTTTGAAGATGCCAAAAAATGCATGACTGAAATGATGCGAAGAAGTGCGTAATTTTTCCTACTAAAGAGATAAAAATAAGTTTTCTAATACGAGTCTCTTATTTGCATTTTGCTGTAAAAATAAAAGAGATTCATCAATTTTATCTAAAAGAATAACACCTTTTTCTGTTGGTAATTTTTGTCTATATACTAAGAGTAAGAGCTCTAAAAAATGAAAAAGAAAAGAAAGGTCTTCTTTTGCAAAGCGTTCTGCTTTCTCCATTCGTTCTAATGAAGTCATTTTTTCTAATTCCAAAACCTCTTTGTACATTTCTTTTTGTTCTGTGAAAAAATCTTCATCTTTTTGCATTTTTTCAAAAATTTCACTTTTTCCTGCCGAAAGTAAAATCAACATTTTTTTTTCATTTTCAGAATAAAATTTTGGAGTGGTTTCTGGATTATTTAAAAATGCTTCCATTTCTTGAGGAGAAAGAAGAGAAAAATTTTCTGTTCTACATCGAGATGTGATAGTTGAAAGAATTTTTAAAGGAGCAGAAGTTGTTAAAAAGAAGAATGTTTTTTGAGGTGGTTCTTCTAATAATTTTAAAAATTTATTACTCGTAGGAATTGTCATTCGTTCTATATCCCTTATAATTACTATTTTTTCATCTCCATCAACCGTTTCATATAAATGTTTTGTTGCTGATTCTATATCATCAACCCCTATTGTATTACTTTTTTTCTTTTGTTTTTTTCTTTCAAATTGATTAAATGATGCATTATTTTGTTCATAAATTTCTTCTAAAGTATTTATTCCATCTTGGTATAATGTATCAATACTCACTAAATATGGAGAAATAGGGTTCTGTTTTTTGAGTATTTTTGTTGCAAGTGTATGTAAAAACTTATATTTTCCAGTATTTTTTGGACCGGAAATAAGCAATGCATGTGGCATGTTTTTTTGCACAATACTATTTATAATTCTTTGCTTTGCCGTGCAATTTCCTAGATGTTCATCTGTGTAATATTCCATAATTATGTATTATTTTATTGTTTATAACTTTGCGTTATTGCGTTATTTCGTTATTTCATTGCTTAATATTTCAAGCATAGCATCATTTTCTGTAAAAGTAAGTCGTGCTGTTCCTCCGATTGGAAAAGTAATAAGAGGAGCTGTATGTCCAAAATCGACTCCTGAAATAACAGGAATATTGGTAAGTTCTGGTTTTGTTTTTACAATAAATTCTAATTTTTCATCTGTTATATTGCTTGCTACTTGAAATCTCCCAAATATAATTGCTTTTATAGAGTCTCCACCTTTTTGGTGCAATAAAGACTGTAAATCTCTGTCAAAATTTTCTGCCTGACATTCATAGTCATCTTCTAAAAATAAAATTTTATTTTTTATTTCTGGCATAAATTCTGTTCCTTGTAATAAATTTATTGTACATAAATTTCCTCCGACAATTTCTCCTTCTATAATATTTTTCTGATTCTTTTGAATAATTTTTATTCCTGAATTTTTATATTGTTTTTTTTCATCTGTCCATGTTTTAGATGGGCTTACTGTAAATTCTTTATTTTGTACTAAACATTTTTCAAAATATTTTAATGTATACTCTATTTCAGATAACTTTCCAAAACTTACGAAGTGTAGTCCAGAGTATGTAATAAGTCCTGTTTTAATAGTAATTGCGTTTGCAAGAGCGGTAATATCAGAAAATCCGCATAAAATTTTAGGATTATTTTTTATAATATCATAATCTATAAATGGCAATAATTGGTGAGAATTAAACCCACCGATTACTGTTAAAACTGCTTTTACATTTGTATCTAAAAATGCGTCATGCAAATCTGAAACTCGTGATGCAATAGAAGAAGAGTGTAAAATATCTAATTCTTCACAGTTTTTAGAAAAAGTAACAACAAACCCCATTTTTTCTAAATTTTCAATTGCTCTCTTTTTTACATCTTCAGAAAGAATAGACAAACTTCTTGCTGGAGCTATAATTCGAATTTCATCTCCTTTTTGTAATTTTTCTGGAAATATTTTTTTCATATAAATAAAGAAGTTATTGAGTATTTAATCCATTTTATTTAATTTTTTATGCCAAAGAAGTTTTTTTAACAACTCTATACATCGAACAATTACAGCTCTTTGTTCTTCTTTAAAACTTAATTGGTATTTTTCAAAAAATCGAAGTGTTTTTATTGTTAAAACTTTTTTGGCACTATAGCATTTTTTCATTCGTTCAAAATTTTTTCCAAGTTTTTTCCATTTCTTTTTCTCTTCTTCATTTTGAATTTTTTCTAATAATACTTCATATTGAGATATAAATCTCTCTCTTTCACTTTCAAACCGTTGTTGAGAAATAATTACTGGCATGCATATATGTTAAATTTCTACTCTTCCGATTTTTTAGATCTATACTGCAAGGCTTCTGCAACATGATGTGTTTCAACTGTTTCAGATAATTCTAAATCTGCAATAGATCGAGCAACTTTCAAAATTCTATGATAACTTCGTGCAGATAAGCAAAATTGTGAAACGGCATGATGTAATAACTGAGAAGAATCTTCTGATAAAACACAAAATTGCTTTATTTCATCTGGCCCCATTTCTGAGTTTGATGCAATATTTTCAAAGTTTTTAAACCGTAGAGTTTGAAGATTTCTTGCTTTTTGTACTCTTGCTAATATTTCAGAAGAAGATTCATTTTTCTGAGAAGACTGTAATTTTTCAAACTGTACAGGTGAGATATCTATATGCAAGTCTATTCTATCCAACAACGGACCAGAAAGTTTTTTTTGATACTTTTGAACCTGAAGAGGTGAACATGAACATTCTCTATCTGAATTCGGAACATTATAATACCCACAAGGACATGGATTCATTGCGGCAATAAGTGAAAAATGAGCAGGAAATTCGGTTGTTCCACTTGCTCGAGATACTGTAATTTTTCGATCTTCTAAAGGTTGTCGTAAAACTTCCAACACACTTCCTGGAAACTCTGCTATTTCATCCATAAATAAAACTCCTCTATGGGCAAGAGAAATTTCTCCTGGTTTAGGATTTCTTCCACCTCCTACAATAGAAACATTTGATGCTGTATGATGAACAGATCTATATGGTCGTTGTGTTAAAAGTGGAGTATCGGAAGGGAGAAGTCCTGCTATTGAATAGATTTCGGAAACTTCAAATGCTTCTTTTCGTGTCATTCGTGGAAGAATACTTGGGTATGCTTTAGCCATAAATGTTTTTCCACTTCCCGGCGAACCATTCATTAAAACATTATGAGATCCAGCTGCTGCAATTTCTAATGCTCTTTTTGCTTGTTCTTGTCCAACAATACTTGAAAAATCTACAGGAAATTTTTTATCATGTTGCGAAAATAATTCTTCTTCTGGAATACATCGTTCTTTTTTTTGTACTTCTTTTCCATTTAAATGATTAACCATTTCTTTTAATGTTTCTATTCCATAGACTTCTACCCCTTCTACAAGAGCGGCTTCTTTTGCATTTTCTTTCGGAACAAACACTGTAGTTATTCCATTTTTACAAGCATATGAAACAATTGGTAGTATACCTGAAACAGGTCGTAATCTTCCATCAAGAGCAAGCTCTCCGAGTAAAATAGTATGTTCTGAATTTGTAAGATCTGGAATTTGTTCGCTTGCAATTAAAATTCCAATAGCTATAGGTAAATCAAAAGATGGTCCTGTTTTTTTAATATCGGCAGGTGCAAGGTTTACGGTTATTCTATTGGGAGGAAAGGTAAATTTTGTATTTCGTATTGCACTAAACACTCTTTGTTTTGATTCTTGAACTGCTGCATCTCCTAATCCAACGATATTAAACTTTGGCATACCTCGTGAAACATCTGTTTCAACCTCTATAGAAATACAGTCCATTCCTACAACTGTCATTGATTTTACTTTTGAAAGCATAGAAAAGTTTTATGAAGAAATAAAAGATAGAAATATTCATATCTATATTTCTATAGTATAGTTTTTTCTTTTTTTTTAAAACTCTTCCATCAAACTTTTTTTATTACATTCTTTTTATCTTCTCAATTTCTTTCATTATGTGTGTAGTATTTATTATTTATTAAATATATATATAAAACTA
>CAMZKZ010000052.1 GCA_947311645.1 uncultured Candidatus Altimarinota bacterium
CTACAACTCTTTCGGGAGGGGAGGCACAGCGAATTAAACTTGCAACAGAGCTTTCAAAGCGTTCGACAGGAAAAACATTTTATATTTTAGATGAACCAACGACAGGGTTGCATTTTGAAGATATTCAAAAATTATTAGAAGTATTAGAACGATTGGTTGTTTCTGGAAATACTATTCTTGTTATTGAACATAGTTTAGATGTTCTAAAATGTTGTGATTATCTTATAGATATTGGTCCAGAAGGTGGTTCTGGAGGTGGAGAAGTTGTTGCAGAAGGAACACCAGAAAAAGTATCACAATCAAAAAAATCGCGAACTGCTCCTTTTTTAAAAGAATTATTGTAATATATTGTATAAAAAAAGAAGATAATAAGAAGATAAAATAGTGAGTGAATTTATAGAAAAAAACAATGGAGAATCACGGGGGAAATAAAGAAAAGAATAAAGAAAAGAATAAAAAGTCACTTACGAATAAAGTATGGAAACAGACTGCTGATAATAAAGAATATGATGAAAAAAAAACATTATATCAAAATTTTTTAGCCTTCAGTGGAAAAAGTGATGAAGATTTTTCATCGGTAGTCTTTGAAGATTTTTTATCTCCATTTGATTTTAAAGATATGCGTATAGCGGTAGATTTGCTTGAAGATGTTATTGCAAAAAATGAGCGAATCTTAATTTTTGGAGATTATGATTTAGATGGAATGAGTGGTACAGCAGTGCTTTTTTTAGCATTAAAAATACTTGGTGCAAATGTATCATATCGCTTGCCTTCACGAGAAGATGGCTATGGTTTGTCTGAAAAATTTATAGATGAAGCATATAAAAATAATGTAAAACTTTTTATTACAACGGATTGTGGGGTTTCAAATGTTGCAGAAATTGAAAAAGCACGACAATACGGAATGAATGTTATTATTACAGATCATCATTCTGTTGGAGAGGTGCTTCCAGATGCAAATGCAATTTTACATCCATTGGTTTCTGGTGAATCGTTTTCGGATAAAAATTTAACAGGGGCAGGGGTTGCATGGTATTTTTCGCGTGCGATGCTTCAAAATCGTTTTGGGAAAGAAAAAACACGATCTATAGAGATAGAATTATTAGAAATTGCACTTTTGGGTACAGTTGCAGATTGTGGTGCATTAACTGGAGAAAATAGAAAAATTGTATTTTTGGGGTTGGAAAAATTACGAACAACAAAAAACAAGGGGTTATTAGAGTTGATGTCGGTTTCAAAAACAAATATCAATGAAATTACAGCAGAGACTATTGCTTTTTTTATTGCTCCGCGTCTTAATGCTTCTGGGAGAATTGCACACCCTCGCCTTTCTCTTGAGTTATTGCTTGGAAATAAGGAAAGAGCATATGATTTAGAAGAATTAAATAAAAAGCGTCAGGATATGGTAAATGTGTTTTTTGCAGAGGCAAATGAGCAGGTTATAGGAGACGGAGAAAATAATCAGGTGGATAATCCTGCAATTATTGTGAAAAGTACACAATGGCCAGGTGGTATTATTGGTCTTATTTCTGGTCGTTTAGCCGAGCAATATGCACGCCCAACTATTGCATTTGAAATTACAGAAGAAAAAATTACAGGGTCATGTCGTGGTCCAGTTGGGTTTGATATCGCAAAAGTATTAAAAGATATTCAACGTGATTTTCCAGCATATTTTTATGGGTGTGGTGGGCATGCACAGGCTGCAGGGTTAAGTTTGTATCCTGAGTATTTTAATGATTTTTGTAATGAGTTTAATGCAAGGGTTGTAGATATTCGTGGGACTGTTCCACCTTTGCCAGAGCTTTCATATTTATCAGAAATAAAAGGAGTGTGTACTCTTTCGGAGATAAAAGAATTGCAACAAGCAGAGCCATTTGGAATAGGAAATCCTTCTCCATGTTTTCGTTTTTCGAAATGTGTAGTTGTGCGTTCTCGTGCGGTTGGAAAAGATAAAAATCATTTATCATTATTTTTGCGTTCACCAATATCGGGACAGGGAAATCTATCTGCTATTTGGTTTCGTGGTGGGGAGTTTGAGATGAGTATTCCAGAAAATACGATAATAGATGTGTTAGCAATTCCCAAAATTAACACATGGAATGGTCAAGATTCTATTTCTTTGCAGGTTGTTGATGTTATGCTGGAAAACAGTTTGAATAAAATGGGATAAAGTACTATACTTTTAGCGTACTTTGTTTATGTGTATATGGGGAATAAATTGAATGGCATCGCATTAAAAACAATTGTTATTGATAATTATGACTCATTTGTCTTTAATATTGTTCAATATATTGGTGAATTAGGAGGGAATCCTCTTGTTTTTAGAAATAATGAAATTACTGTAGATGAACTTATTGCATTAAATCCTACACATATTGTTATTTCTCCAGGGCCTGGAGATCCGACAGATAAAAATTATTTTGGAGTATCTGCAGAGGTTATACAAACACTTGGACAAAAAATTCCAGTTTTGGGGGTGTGTCTTGGTCATCAGGGGATTACTTCTGTTTTTGGTGGAAAAGTAGTAAAAGCACCAGTTATTATGCATGGAAAAACTTCTTCTATTTCTCATGATGGAAGTGTGTTGTTTTCAGGTATACCATCTCCATTCGTTGGAATGCGTTATCATTCATTGGTTGCAGAAAAAAAAACATTTCCAGAGTGTTTGCGAATAACGGCATCTGTGGTGGATTCAGAAAGTTTAGAAAATGACGGAATGATAATGGCTCTTGAGCATAAAGAATTTCCAATTTATGGTGTGCAATTTCATCCAGAGTCTATTGGGTCGCCAGAGGGAAAGAAAATGATAAAAAACTTTTTATCTATTACTGTATGAGAAAAATTACAAGGTTTGAGGTGTGGGGTGTGTTCTTTATTCTTTTAGGAATTGGAATGGGGGTAGATGAATATTTTGATCTATCTCTTGGGAAATTGTTTCCTGCGTTTTGTTTCATATTGATTGGTTTATCCTTTTTTTTACCAAAAGATAAGTGAAAACAACAGATATGTTTTTATCGGAAGAGTCACGAAAAATTGGAGTAGAAAATACTCCAATAGTTTTGTCTGTTCCAAAAATGCCTCAAGGGCAGGTGTTTTCACCGCATGTTGTGTCGTTAAGGGGAAGTAAAGGGGCAAGAAAATTAAGATCTCATGTAAAAGATACTTTTATTTCAAAAGGTATTTCTTCCTCAGGTGTACAGGGTGCTTCTCTTGAAAAAGATGAAAATTCGCTCTTTGTATCAAAAGAGGAAGATACGGTATTGTCTTCTATTGAAGAGATGTTTCGTGGAGAAAATGCACGAGTTAAATTTTCAGAGAGAGGTGATGTATTGGGTATTCAGGCTAATGCTATTGATACATCTGAAGGGAATGGATTGTATAATATTCCATCGCAACAAGAGCAGTTTCAAAAAATGAGGAGTGGGAAGTCTGGTGGTATTTCTTCGTGGTTTTCTGGTTTGTATTAATTTTTTTTCTCGAGGATAAGAGAAATAGTGTGTACCATTTTTTCTTCATTTATCAGTGTGTAAAGACTTGAAAGTGTTTCAAGTTTTTTTGTGTTGAGTGTTGTAAGTTCATTTTGTGAGTCTTTTAGAATACTGCTAATTTTTTCGGTAACTTTTTTACGTATAAAAGTTTCGATGAATGATTGTGTTTCTTTTTCTAGTCCTGGTGAAGATATGAGTTTCTTTGTACTGCTTGATATTTCTGTATCATGGTGAAATATCATGTTTAAAACAGGTTGTATATGTGTTCGAGATCCAAGTTTTACTAATGCAATAGCACAATGTTTTTGAATATGAATGTTTGTATCTGTCTTGTATATAGTATGGAGTTGTTGTGTGAAATTATGAAGTTTTAAAGATCCAATGGTGTATATTCCGCTCATTTTCATATTTATATCTGAATTATTGAGCATTTCATTTATATGGCTTTTTGCTTCTTTTTTATATCTTTTAAATTTCCAGAGGGTTATAATACTTGCTGATTTTAAATAGGGGTCGTTGCTGGTGAGAAAAGGTTTAATGTAGTATGCGGTAGAGATATCGTTGAAATATGAGCACCCTAAAATTGCACAAAATATTTGGTCTCGTTCTTCTTTTGAGTATGATGATTTTTCTGTTTTTGTTGTAAGGATTTGTATTAAAAAGAGTGCAATTTCTACATGTTGCATTTCTTTAAAAACTTTAATTACAGAAAGTCGTAATTTTTTAGAATCAGCGTATAGAAAAGTATTTTGTAGTGATTTTATAATTTTATGTCGAGAAAATGCTTGTGTAATAAGTCGTTTTTGAATTCCTTTGTATTTTTCAAATGCTTTTACTCCGGCAAGTTGAATTTCTTTGTTTTTGTGTTGTAGTGCCCATAGGAGGTCTGGAATCGCTTCTTCATGTTGAAGTTTTCCAAGGGTTTCTAGTATTTTTTTTTGTATGAGTGGTGCGGTATTTTTTGCAGTGAGTAATTTTGAAAGTATATGAAGGGTATTTTTGTGTCCATTTTGTGACAGAATTTCTATGGAATCAAAAACTTCTTCTATGGATTCTTTATTTTTTATGTTTTGCAGTGCGAGATGTGTGTATTCTTCTTTTGTGTTTTTATAAAAATAAAAATTAAGAAGAAGAATAAAAAGAAGAAGGCTTAAATACGCAATGTAAAGTTCTGTAAATCCTAATTCTTTGTTGTAAAAAACAACAGATATTATTATTGAAATAATGGATGTAATGAGCATTCCGATAGGGCGTGTAAGTCCATCTAATAATTCTTTCATTTTTTCTCTTGTATCCTTTGGAAATGCATAAAATGAGGAATGGTATGAATTTCGAGAAATTCCACCACTTACTTCATAGACCCCTTTCCCAAATAATCCTATGAAAAAAGATCCAGAGATAAGGGTTGCAATACTTATAAGTATTTGAGCAAATGGTTGAATGAAAAAAGAGTTTACAATTCCAAGCCAGTGTTGAATTTTTGATGCAATAGTAATTTGCAATGTAAAGAGTATTCCGTATGTCCATAAATGAAATGTTCCAATTCCATGGGCAAGTTCTACTATAACTTGTGCGTTTGTATTATGCTGTTCTTGAAATAGTGCACTCGTAGCCATTGCATAAATTATTTCAATTAAAATGTATCCTGCTGATTGCAATATTGCAAAAAACAAAAGGTATTTAAAAAGAGAATTATTTTTGAGAAGTGTGTAGATATTTTTTATACATATAGATTTTGTATTATCACATAAAGAAACGATTTTCTTGTGATGAATTGCTTCATTTGTATCGTGTTCTGTAAATTTTTTTAAAATTAATAATAATCCAAAAAGGATAAATAGGGTAGCCCATGCAATAAGGAGAGATTTTGGGTGAAAAAATAATGGAAGTGTGAATGCAATTATTCCGGATAATATACCACCAAGCGGTTCTCCAGATTCTATAATAGGAAAAGATTCTTCACTTTCTAGGGGCGAAAATGACTCTTCTATATATATTGAAAAAAGGAGGTTAAGTTGGGTAACTCCAATAGAGAATACAATACTAGTAACTTGGGTAAGGAGGAAAAGGTGGTTTTCGTTTGTTTGTATGAAAAAAAAGCTGATAAAAATGAGTGCAGAAATTCCGAGTGAGGCGTATTGTAAAATTGATCGAATTGGAAATTTTTCTATGAGGGTGTTATTTAAGAGTGTTCCAATGATTGCACCTGTAGAAATAAGGGCGAAAAGAAGAGGGAGTTGTGTTGCACCATAGTATGCAAGAAAGTATGAAAGAAGAAGGGTGAATCCTAGTACTGTTCCTGCATGAAGTAAAAATCGCATAGCAAGAAGCCATCGCGATAATGTGATTGCTTTTTGTGTTAGGGATGTGTTTATTCCTATTATGTTAAAAATATTGCTTGTATTCATTGTTTTTTGTATTTGTATGTTGTTTGCTTCTTGTTTGTCTTATGTAACTTTTTTGTTTATACGAGAAATGTGTATTTATCTACTATTCGTTCGTCTTCTGTTGTAACTCGTGGTCCAGTTTTTAATGCATGGATAATTGTTTCTATAAGTACTTTTGGGTCGTCGTTAAAAAATACTCTTCCTCCTGTTTCTCTATTGCATTGTTTTATAATATCTTCTATGTGTTGAGATATTCCCATAGTTGAAGTAAGTACTCCTATATATCGTCCTTCATCAAATGCTACAGAGAATTCATTTAATGTACCCATTCCACCACCTAATATTATGATTGCATCTGAGCATCGTATGTTTAATACATCTCGATACATTAGTCCTTGTCCACTGTAAAGAATCATGTCGTATGGGTCTACAGGTGATGAGAATTTATCAATATGTTCTTTTCGAGAAAACGCAGGAGATACTCCCATTACAAATCCTCCTGCCTTTTTTGCTGCAATGGCGGCATCATTTGGGAGGCCTGGGCATGCACCATTTAAGAGAATGTGTCCTGATGTTGCAATTTCTTCTCCAATTGTCATGGCGAGTTTTGTGTTTTCTTTTTCTGTTATAGATGGTCCTTGTGCGGATCCCATTACTCCAATTCTAAATTTTTGTGAAAATGGTGTTTTAAGAAAAGCTTCTGATAGTTTTTTCATGTAAGAATATTAAATTATAAATTATATATGCGATTGAGTGCATTGTAAGGAAGAGTTGTGTTAATCAGTCTTCATTAAATTGTATCATAGTTTTTCATGCTTTTAAAGAAGAAAGTATGAAAAATATTTATATTATATATTTTTTAATATTATGAAAATATGTATTGACGGTTGGTGTATACTTCTATAGAATTTCGTGCGATAAAAAGATGAGTATTCTAATGTATAAATTATGAGTGATATGCAGGCACAGATTAATGAAGCAGAGCTTTCTGCAAAGAAAGAATTAGATATGAAAATAGAGCAGTTGCTACAGAAAGAGGTGGAGGCTCAAAAAAAAGCAAAAAATATAAAAGATGATGCGATATCGTCTGCAGATCGTTTATTTATTGAGAGAAAAAATACTTTAGAAGAGCGATTAGAAAAGGAAAAGAAAGAAGCTATTGAAAAAATCGATAAAGAGTTGTTGGATTCTTCGGGAAAAGAAGATTTGATTAAAAAAGGAGTATTATTTCTTCTTTCAAAAATAGCTTAATTTATACTTATCTAATTACTTACAATGGCTTTACAGTCTACAACAAAAATACGGTTATTTGTTTTATCTTCTGAGGAAGAAAAAGTTTTGCAATTTTTGCAAACGAAAGGTGTTATGGAAATAACAAAAACAAGAGAGGATGTTCGAAGCGATGTGTCTCATTCGGCAGAGTTTGCACTTTCAGAATTGGATTTTGCAATTTCTTATCTTTCTTCATATCAGCCAGAAAAAACAGGATTGAGAAACTCAGTTCTTGGTGAAAAAATAGAAGTTTCTGAGTCTGAGCGGTCAAAGCTTTTAGAATCTACTGATTGGAAGCAGGTTGTTGAAGAGTTAAGAGCGTTACAAGTGTCGAACACTGATGCGGAAAGGAAATTGTCAGAAGTTGAAGTATCACTTTCTGAAGTTGGAATTTTGAAAAACACTACTGTTTCTGCTTTTTCAGGAAGATTTTCTTCATTATTTTTCTCTCTTTCGGCTCGCTCTGAGGTAAAGCTTAAAAAAGATATTGAAGAGTTATCTCCCTTGATTGATGTGCAAGTTGTTTCTCGTGATGAAAAAACGATAGGAGTGTGCGTTGTGATGCATGCGAATATTTTAGAAAAGGTTCGTCAGTTATTTCAATTGCATCTTGGGAAAGAGTTGGTAGTTGAGAATGGAGTATCTCCTAATGATATATTTGTATCATTGGAGAAAAAGAAGACTTCTTTAGAATTATTGTTAGAAAATAATAAAAAACGATCGATAGAGTTGCTTTCTACTCTTGATTCGTTAAAAATTATATATGATGAGTTTGCTTCTGAAAAAGAAATTGAAGTTTCTTTAAGAAAGGTATCTGCTAAGGATTTTATTTCGGTAGTAGAGGGGTGGGTTCCTTCATCAGAGGTAAAAGTATTAGAAAATTCTCTTTCTCGAAAATTTAATAAGGCAATTGCAGTAGAAGAGATTGAAAAACAAGATAAAGAGATTTCAAGAGTTATATTAAATCCTTCAAATTTTATGGCTCCAATTATGGAGATTACCAAGATGTTTGGAACTCCAAAAATTGAAGAGGTTGATCCAACACCATATTACGCCTTCTTTTTTCTGCTGTTTTTCGGATTTTGTTTGACAGATGCTGGGTATGGAATCATTCTTTTTGCAATGACTTCATTTATCTTAATGTTAAAGCTTCCGTTTGAAAAATCTGTTACAGATGTTATTCGAATGTTTCAGTATGGAGGAGTTTCAACAATTGTGATGGGTGTGTTATTTGGAGGGTGGTTTGGGCTTACTCCTGATCAAGTTCCAGAATTTCTTACCTATGAGACATCGGAGGGTTCAAGACTTTTTCTTGGGCAGATTTTTGACCCAATGGTTGATTTAGTTGATAAGATAATGCCACTTGCATATATATTGGGGGTATTACATTTATCATTAGGATTGTTTCTTTCTGGTCTTATAGCTTGGAAAGCAGGAGATAGAAATAGAATGCTGTTTGTAACTATTCCAATGATTTCTATTTTTGTTTTCGCTTCTCTTACTTGGGGGCTTGGTGTTGACAGTTTTATATATATGTTTTACCTTTCTATAGTTCTTGCTATGTGGGGAATTGGAGCAAGTGGAAACCCTGTGTTGCGTTTGCTGAAAGGAGCTGGAGGGTTGTTGAATGAGTCGTTGGGTTGGTTCTCAAATATTCTTTCATATTCTCGATTATTTGCTCTTGGTCTTGCTACTGGTATTATTGCAATGTCTTTTAATATCGTTGCAATGACTTTAGGGGCTATGGTTCCTGGTGCTATGGGAGTAGTGGTAATGCTTCTAGTGTTGGCCTTTGGTCACATTCTAAACATTGCTCTAAATGTACTGGGTGCATATGTTCACTCGTCTCGTCTTCAATTTGTGGAGTTCTTCGGAATGTTCCTTGAAGGAGGAGGGAGAGTTTTAAAACCGTTAAGAAAGGTTTGTCGATTTCGACACACTTCTTAAATAAATTTGTCTTTCATTATTATTATTTTACTTTTTTTTATATATGGAAACTTTAGATATTGTTGCTGCTAATGGTCTTATTTATGCATTTTTAGGAGCGTGTATTGCGGCTTGTTTTGGGGCATTGGGGTCTGCTATTGGGTCAGGTATTACAGGTCAAGCGGCTACAGGGTTAGCATCAGAAAAACCAGAATTGGGGATGAAAGCAGTTATTCTTGAAGCACTTCCTGGGTCACAAGTTATTTACGGATTTGTAGGTTTATTTTTTATTGTATATGTAGTACTTCCTAAGTATGAAACAATTTCAAATATACAAGGGATACAAATTCTTCTTGCATCTATTCCTGTTGCTATTTCTGGAGTGATTTCAGGGTATTATCAAGGGAAAGTGTTAGCTGGTTCTATGGCAATGCTTGCAAAAGATGAAGGTTCATTTGCGAATGCAATGATTATGGGGGCAATTGTTGAAACAGTTGCAGTTCTTGGTCTTCTTGGTTCTATTTTAATGCTTTTAAAAGTATAACATTATAATTGTTTACGGGAGTACTCTCCCGTAAATTTTTTTACATATGTATTGTTACTGTTCTTTTATTTAATACAATGGCTCTTGCCGATATTATAGACTTTGTCTCTGCAGAAAAAGACAAAAAAATAGCTGAATTAACATCGCAATCTGATAAGGCTATTAAAGAGCTTCTTGAGGTTGCTGAGCAAAAAGGAAAAGAATATTCTGCAAAAAAATTTACAGAATATGAAAATCTTGAAGCTTTATTAGGGCGAAAAAATGTCTCGGAGATAGCACGATTAGAAAAAATAAAAAAAGCAGAGTTGGTAGACTCTCTTGTAACTGAAGTTTTTTCTGCATTGGAGTCAGAGATTTTATCTTTTTCAGAAAAAGATGCTGTAAAATATTTCGCGAAACAGATTTCTGATATCACAGAAGTGGAAGGAACTATTGAGTCAAAAGGGACTCCTGTTGCAGTGCTAGAGCAAGCTGTGTCTACGGCAGGAAAGAAATTTTCTGTTATTGAAGGGTCTGGAAATGGAGGGTTTGTGTTTAAGGGCGATAATTTTATTGCTGATTTCACTATTAAAACTTTTGTTCAAGGATACTTAAAAGATATGTATACAGCAGATCTTGTGGAAAAAATATTTGCATAACCTTTTATATAAATGAGTCAATTAATTCACGCTGTCGCACGAATCAGAGTTTTAGAATCAGAGATGCTCTCTGAGGATTCCGCTAATAGAATGATTTCCGCATCAACATTTGAATCTGCTTATGCTGTTTTAGATGAATTGGGGTATGCGAAAGAGTCATCTGTTTTTAGGGATACTTATAACTATGAGGGTGCAATTGAATCAGGATTATCTAATACTCTTGGTTTATTTAAAACATTTGAAATTGGAAAGGTGTTGAAGCTTCTTACTGTTATTGTTGATATACAGAATATTATTCTGTATGTGAAAGCGATTGATGCTCTTTCGTCTGAAGAAAATATCGATACTCTGGTGGATGAGTCAGAAGTTATATCGTATGGGTATTATTCAAAAGATGTACTGGATACTGCATTTATTGCAGGAGAAGCAAAACCTGGATACGAAGAGCTTTATACTCTTGTACAAAAATTAGAAGAGTATAAAACTCTAGAAGAAAAAGAATTGTTTGTTGAATCTGAGATAATAAAACAGGCAGAAAAAGAAGGAAAATCAAATAAATTTTTAAATGCATTTCTTTCTTTTTTGAAAAATTCAGAAGGTCTTAAAAAGGATGTTTTGAAAGAAAGTCAAGAAGTTCTTCTGCAGAAATATCCTGATTATAAGAATATTATAGAAAGAATTTTTGTAGAAAAATCAAAGCAAAATCAGGTTTCTCTACTTGAAATACTGCTTGATGAGAAGATGGTATCTTTCTTAAGAGAACAATCTTCAGGAAAGATTGATGGATATGAGGTTCTCTTTTCATTCTTTTGGCGAAAAGAGCGAAATTCTCGAGTTATTCGTTCAATTTTACTTGCAAAAAAATCTGGATTTTCTCCAGAGGAAATTAAAGCTGACTTTGATGCATTTATTTTTTAATTTTTATACATGGAATATTCAATAGGAGTTATTGGAAAAAAAGAAGAAATACTTGCATTTAAAGGAATTGGTATTGATACATTTTTTGTAAATACAGCTGAGGAAACAGAAGAATTGTTGTTGAAATTACGAAAAGATTCTTCTTCTCATTATGCTATTCTTTTTTTATCGGAAGAATTGTTTCAAAATCTTTCAAAAGATGTTTTGGATCGGGTAACAAAAGAGGCATTGCCAGCAATTGTTCCATTGCCTGGGGTGAGTGGATCAACAGGGTTCGGAGATACTCGTATGCGAGAATTTGTAAAACAAGCAGTAGGAAGTGATATTTTTGCAAATTAATAGCATATTCTTCTTTTTAAATTATTATTTATTTTTAGTTCTATATTATGTCAGAAAATACAGGAGTTATTGTGAAGGTTTCTGGTCCACTTGTAGTGGCAAAGGGGATTAAATCACCAAAGATGTTTGAGGTTGTTCAAGTTTCAGAGTTGAAACTTATGGGAGAAATTATTGAAATTCTTGGAGATGAGGTTTCTATTCAAGTGTATGAAGATACAGCAATGGTTGGTCCTGGTGAAGTTGTGTATGCTACAGGGGAAACAATGACAGTTGATTTAGCTCCAGGGCTTATTACATCTATTTATGATGGGGTGCAACGACCACTTACAGAGTTGGAAAAACAATCTGATTCGTATTTTATTAAAAGAGGTATTGCAGTTCCTGCTTTAGATTATTCTAAAAAATGGGATTTTGTTCCTGTTAAAAAAGTAGGAGATGTTGTTGTTGCTGGTGACTGTATTGGTACAGTTCAAGAAACAACACTGATTAATCATAAAGTTATGCTTCCACCAGAATCAAAAGGTGGTGTTATAAAATCTATAGAAAAAGGATCTTTTACTATTACAGATATTATTGCTGTTTTAGATTCTGGAGAAGAGGTAAAAATGCTTCAAAAATGGTCTATTCGAAAAGCACGACCAACAAATTCAAAACGAATTCCATTGGAACCACTTGTTACTGGAGGGCGATCTATCGATACATTTTTTCCACTTGTAAAAGGTGGAGCAGGGTGTATTCCTGGGCCATTTGGTTCTGGAAAAACAGTTACGCAACAAGGGTTAGCAAAATATTGTGATGCTCAAGTTATTGTGTATGTAGGGTGTGGAGAACGAGGAAATGAGATGACAGATGTACTTGTTGAATTTCCACATTTGAAAGATCCAAATACAGGAGAACCGCTTATGAAACGAACTATCCTTATTGCGAATACTTCAAATATGCCAGTTGCTGCACGAGAAGCATCAATTTATACAGGTATAACACTTGCAGAATATTACCGAGATATGGGGTATTCAGTTGCACTTATGGCAGATTCAACTTCTCGATGGGCAGAAGCAATGCGAGAAATGTCTGGTCGATTAGAAGAAATGCCTGGAGAAGAAGGGTATCCTGCATACCTTGGTTCACGAACAGCACAATTTTATGAAAGAGCGGGATCTGTAAATTGTTTAGGAAATGATGGACGACTTGGAGCACTTACTGTGATTGGTGCAGTTTCTCCTCCAGGTGGAGATTTGTCTGAGCCAGTATCACAAAATACTCTTCGAGTGACGAAAGCATATTGGGGGCTTGATTCTAGTCTTTCGTATAAACGACATTTCCCAGCAATTAACTGGCTTACATCGTACTCGTTATATATAGATAATATTGAAAAACATTGGGAAGAAAATGTTTCTCCAGAATATATTACTGTTCGGTCTCTTGCGTTAGAACTTCTTCAAGAAGAATCAAAATTGGAAGATATTGTAAAATTAGTTGGTCCTGAGTCATTATCAGCACGAGAAAAACTTGTTTTACTTACAGCAAAATCATTACGAGAAGATTTCTTATTTCAAGATGCCTTTGATCCTGAAGATGCATATACTCCACCAAAAATGCAATTTAATATGTTGAAAACTATTGTAACACTGTATACAGTTGGAGTAGAAAAAATTAAAGAAGAAGATTTTGATTTTAAAAAGATTGAAAATTTAGAAATTTTGGAAGAGGTGGCAAAAGTAAAAGACCTTCCAAAAGATTCATTTGAAAAATATGAAGATCTTCGAAATAGATTAACAGCAGCTATTAATGCTCTATAATTCACAATAATTAATTCTTATATAATTTAGATATGCAAAAAACCTATACATCTGTAAAAGATATTACAGGACCTCTCGTAATGATTGAGTTGCCAGAATCGGCAGAAGTAAAATTTGAGGAACTGGTAGAAGTTCAAATGGAGGGATCAGAAAAAAAACAACTTGGAAAAGTTTTAGAATCATCAAAAGGAAAAGCAGTGGTACAGATGTTTGAGGGAACATCTGGTCTTGCAACAGAAGGTTCAAAAGCAACTTTTTTAGGAAAACCATTACGAATGAAACTTTCAAAAGACTTGATTGGTCGAGTTTTTGATGGAATGGGAACTCCACTTGATGGGCTTCCAGAAATTATTTCAAATGAATCGCGAGATATTAATGGGATGCCAATTAATCCAGCGTCTCGACAAGCACCATCAGATTTTGTACAAACAGGTATTTCTTCTATTGATGTGATGAATACTATGGTACGAGGTCAAAAAATTCCTGTGTTTTCAGGAGCAGGGCTTGATCATAATAAACTTGCTGTGCAAATTGCACGACAAGCAGCAGTGGGAGATGGATCAACAACTGAACGAAATTCAGATGAACCATTTGCAGTAGTATTTGCAGCAATGGGGGTAACATTTGAAGAAGCAGAATATTTTAAAGCAGAATTTGAAAAAACTGGAGCATTAGATAATGCAGTTTTATTTCTTAATACTGCAGCAGATCCTGTAGTAGAACGAATTGCTACACCGCGAATGGCATTAACAGTAGCAGAGTACCTTGCATTTGAGCATGATATTCATGTATTAGTTATTTTAACTGATATGACAAATTATGCAGAAGCGTTACGAGAAGTATCTGCAGCACGAAAAGAAGTTCCGGGACGACGAGGATATCCTGGGTATCTGTATACAGATTTATCAACAATTTATGAACGGGCAGGTTCTATAAATGTTGCAAAAGGAACAATTACTCAAGTTCCAATTATTACAATGCCACAAGATGATAAAACACATCCTGTTCCAGATCTTACTGGGTATATTACAGAAGGGCAATTTGCATTAGATCGAAATATCGCAAAATCTGGAATTTATCCTCCGATGGATGTACTTGCATCTCTTTCTCGACTAAAAGTTGGAGGAGGGAAAACTCGAGCAGATCATTACAAAGTTGCTGATCAATTATTTGCATCATATGCACGAGGAAAAGAAGTGCGAGAACTTGCAGTAGTTCTTGGGGAAGCATCATTAAATGTAGCGGATAAAGCACATTTAGATTTTGCAACAGCATATGAAAAAGAATTTATTCAACAAGGATTTTATGAAAATAGATCGTTAAATGAATCTCTTGATCTTGGATGGAAACTTCTTGGAATGCTTCCACGAAAAGAATTAAAACGAGTTAAATCATCACTTGTAGAAGAATATTTAGGAAAAGAGTCATAATTCTTATTACTGTTAAAAAAATACCACTAGCAATAGTGGTATTTTTATTTATATATTTATATTGTTATGCCGATTTTATAGATTTAATAGCTGCTTTAGATAAGTTTCGCCAGTCGTATGGGAATCGATAATTTTCATATGCGCGTATAATAGTTGCGAATATTGCCCATGGAGTTTGTTTGTAGTACATGAATGAATTTCCATTTTCAAGATTTGGATTATAATTTTCTAAAATTTCTAATGGAAAGTCATGTGCAACAATAGGGATAACTCCTTTTTCCAGAGCATGTCTTACTTCAAGAATGCTATCTTTATCTTGAGAAAAAGTAAGTAATACATCAGCAGCTTCATATGCGCTTAAATACTCTTCTTCTTCTATAATTGCACAAAGAGCAGCATGGTCTTCTGCAAATGCTACTACAATATCTTTATGTTTTTCAGATGCATTTCCTCGTACAACAATTTGAAATCCCATATCAGAAATTCCAGGGAGAATTGCAGCCCATAAATCTGCATTATTTTCATCAAATAATGGAGTTGCAATAAAAATCATAAAATGGTTTTTATCTTCATAGAGTCCATGTTTTTTCTGAAATCGTTCTTTTATGGTAAGATTTGTTTTCTTTTTTGATAGTGTTTCCTGTTTACTTGTTGTAGCACTAGAAATAGCAGTTTTTGAAATTTGTGGCATAAAATAAATGTTTATATGTGTATGTTATTATTGTTATTTTTATTTTGAACTGTTATGGTTCATATAATTGTATCAGAAATAAAAGTGTTTCTCAATCATCTGTACTTGCATGTTTTTATAAATATATTGTAATAATAAAAAAAAATACTATGAATACTCCTAAAAAAATCCTTCTTATAGATATTTCTCATATGTTTTTTCGTGCATATTATGCCTTTCCACGAAATTTACGAGATGGGAATGGAGAACCTATAAATGCAGTTTTTGGAGTTGCACAAATTTTACTTACAGCGATAGAGCGTCATAAACCTGATTATATTTTTGGAGCAAAAGATTTAGGAAAAAAAACGATTCGTTCTGATAAAATGCCTGAATATAAAGGGCATAGACCAGATATCGATGATGATTTACGGGTGCAGATTCCGCGAGTATACGAGATGCTTTTGAGTTGGGGAATGCCAATTTATTCTATTGAAAATTATGAAGCAGATGATGTAATTGCATCTCTTTCAGAGTTGTATAAAGGAAATCCAGATTTTAAAGTAGAAATTTTAACAGGAGATGCAGATGCATTTCAATTAATATCGGATAATATTGTAGTATTAAAACCAACAAAAGGAGAAAATATTGAATTTACTCGAGATGTTTTATTTGAAAAAAAGGGATTATATCCAGAAGAAATTATTGATTTTAAAGGAATTGCTGGTGATACTTCGGATAACCTAAAAGGAGTTGCGGGAATAGGGGAAAAAGGAGCGACAACCTTTATTAGAGAATACGGAGACTTGGATAAAATTTACGAAGCGGTTGATGCAGGATTGATAAAAGGAGCACGACAAAAAAAAATGCTTGCAGGAAAAGACGATGCATATTTTACAAGAGAAATGGCACGCTTATATAAAACATTGGAAATAGATGGATTTTCTCTTGAAGATGGAGATGTAACAGATTTTACTATAGATACAGCATGTATGTATTTTGAACACGAATTAGGGTCAAATACATTGCAAAATAGAATAAAAGCTATTTTTGGTTATGAAGAAACTGTAGAAAATGAAGAAGACTCGCAAGGAGAATTATTTTAATGAAATTTTTAGAACTCTCTTTCCTTTTTCTTTTTCATCGGAAAAACTTTCTGATACATATTCAGGGTAATGCAATTTGATATAAAGGTGTACCATTCTTCGTTCTTGTGCGTCTAAAAAAGGCATGACTTGTGGGGTATCGTATTTTTTTATATTCTCGATTTTTTTCTTTACAATAGAGAGAACTTTTTCTTCTTTTTTTTCTCTGTATCCATCAATATCAAAGATAATAAATTCATTAGGAGAAAGGCCTTTGTTGAAAAGTGTTAATGTAAGTAAGTGTTGAATAGCATTTATATTTTGACCTCTGTATCCAATAAGTTTTGGAATATCATTATGAGGAATAAGGTTTATCCATACTCGTTCATCTTTTCTTTCAACAGAAAGAGAGGAAAATGCAATATTAAGAGTTTGAATAAATTCTACAGCGATGTCTTTAATTTCACTATTTTTCATAATTTTATATGAGTATAAAATGAATATATTGAAGTGTTTAGATTTTATCATAAATTCTCTTGAAATTAAAATAAAAGATTAGTATTATTTATGAGTTGTTATTTAAAATATTGGGAAAAGTTGTTGCATTTTGGCGATGTGGCCAAGTGGTAAGGCAGGAGCCTGCAAAGCTTTTATCGTCGGTTCGAGTCCGGCCATCGCCTCCAAATTTTATAATATACAATGCCGAGATGGCGAAATTGGTATACGCGAAGGACTTAAAATCCTTTGAGGTTTGTCCCTCGTGTGGGTTCGAGTCCCACTCTCGGCACCATCTTTATAATAAAATCAGGCTTTTACAGTCTGTTTTTTTTTATACTATATTAGGTCTGCATAGTTCAATGGATAGAATAACTCCCTCCTAAGGAGTAGATTCTGGTTCGATTCCAGATGCGGATACCACTTATTAAAAAATTAGATTATGAGCATATCTACTATTACATTGGAAGCATCAGATGGAAATATGTATAAACTTTCCGATTTCACACAAACTGATAAAATATTATTATATTTTTATCCAAAAGATAACACGCCAGGATGCACAAAGCAGGCTATAGGATTTACAGAATTACATGAAAAATTTTTAGAAAAAAATATTCGAATTATTGGTGTTTCTCCTGATTCTATAGACTCTCATAAAAAATTTATAGAAAAACAAAATTTAAATATTTTGTTATTAAGTGATCCAGAAAAAGAACTTGCGACTGCATTTTCTGCATATGGAGAAAAAAAGAATTATGGAAAAACATATATGGGAATTATTCGTTCAACTTTTTTAATTGATACAAAAACGCAAGAAATTGTGCAAGAATGGAGAAATGTGAAAGCGACAGGACATGCAGAACGGATTTTGAAACAAGTGTAGATATTTATAGATATAATGGATAATTTTTGGAAAACTTTTGTGGAAACAGAAAGGCAGAAAGCCTATTTTAAGAAATTAGAAGCGTTTTTATTACAAGAAAAACAAGAAAATAAAATAATATATCCTGCTTCAGAAGATATTTTTTCTGTGTTTAAATATACTCCATTTGAAAAAATAAAAGTAGTACTTATTGGGCAAGACCCATATCATGGGGAAAATCAAGCACATGGATTAAGTTTTTCTGTTCCAAAGTCTCAAGAAAAAATTCCACCAAGTTTGCAAAATATTTTTAAAGAAATTGTACATGAATTTCCGCATAAAAAAAATTTGTACACAAATGGAAATTTAGAATATTTAGCAAAGCAAGGTGTGTTTTTATTAAATGCAATATTGACAGTGGAAGCAGGAAAAGCGGGGAGTCATCAGAAAAAAGGCTGGGAAATTTTTACGGATACGGTTATTAAAACTCTTTCTGAAAAAAATAAAAATATTGTTTTTTTACTATGGGGAAGTTTCGCACAGAAAAAATCTATACTGATTGATGAAACAAAACATTGTATTTTAAAAGCACCGCATCCCTCTCCATTGTCGGCATATCGAGGGTTTTTTGGGTGTAATCATTTTGTGCAAGCAAATGAATATTTACGAAAAAATAATATATCTGAAATTGATTGGTAAAAATATAGATTTTTGGTATACTGTTTATAGAAAAATTCTTAAAAAACGGCTATCAACCGAAAATCGTGTATTGTTCTTCATTCACAAAGAATATTGAGAAAAGTATTTTTTAGAAATAAAAAATATAAGACCTCAACAGTTTTGATTAGATGTAAAAATCTGGTTTGCCTGTTTGCAAAACAAATAAGAGAAAAGTGAGATGGTACCGCTGATATTTTGAAAAAAATTAGCTCTCGCAAGAAATAAATGAAAATATTTATTTTTTTGTGGGAGTTTTTTTAATTTTTATTTTTTATGAAAAAAATTATTAATTTTA
>CAMZKZ010000053.1 GCA_947311645.1 uncultured Candidatus Altimarinota bacterium
CATCTTTTACTATTAATCTAATCATATTTTTTAGTAATATATTGTATTTTTTTCCATACATATAATACCGTAATCGTATTAAAATACAAATATTTTTTAGCTATTCTCTACAATCGCATTTACTTGTGCTACTAATTCATCTGTTTTTGTTACACTATGCCCCACTTTTACCGCTTGTCCTTTAAAAAAGAAAATAATCTCTGTATCTCCAATAGATTTTTTTAAAAGAGATTTAAGATCTGCAAGTGCTTGAGAAGAAATAGTAATTGGTAAAAATATTTCCCATTGTTTTCTTTTTTCTTCTTCTTTTCTTATTTTTTCTAACTCTTTCTCTTTCTGTACTTCTTTATTTATTTTTGATGCAAATGAGTCTTCTATAATTTTTCTTTTCTCTATACGACTTTCAGGAATTGCATTATCTACTATGCATGAATCCGTATTCTCTTCAGAATGGATTTTTTTATTTGCTGTATCGCGTATATTTTGAAATTTCTCTGCTTTATTTCGTACCTCTTCTAATCGTGATTTTTTACATTCAAATACTGTCATTTGCCATTCACTATTTCTATTCGTTACTTCTCCTTCCAATTCTAAAAACCATTCTCCATCTAAACAGTCAGAAAATTTAGCATACATCTTTGGAAAAAATACAAGATCAAGCTTTCCTGATAAATCTTCTATTGATGCAATAGCCATAGTATCTCCAGACTTTGTAGTAAGTTTTTTTACAAAAGTAAGTAATCCCTGTGTTTTAATATTTTGCTCTCGACGCCCAGCCGTCTTTTTTAGGATTTTTGCTTTTTCTGGAAGATCCGCAATAATAGTTCCAGATTTTTCTAAATACTCCTTCATCCCCTGCAATGGGTGCCCAGAAACATATAATCCCAACACTTCTTTTTCAAGCATTAACTCTTGTGCTAATGATAATTTTTCTTCCAATTTTGGTTTTTTTAAGCGTAAATCTGCTGTTTCTACTTCTATATCAAACGATCCGAATAAATCATCTTGTGCTTCATTTACCTCTGTTTTTGAGTCTTTTGTAAATTGTAAAATATCTTCAATATTACATAAAATTCTTTCTGTTTTTTCCATATGTACCAAAGCTCCTCCTTTCGCTAATGCCTCTAATGATTTTTTATTTATTACCTTTGGCCCACAACTTTCTAAAAATTCTACAAAATTAGAAAATCTATTATTTTTTCTTTTTCGTGCTTCAATAAGCTGACTCACTACATTTCCCCCAATCCCTTTTATAGCATTCAGTCCAAATCGAATAGTATTATTGTTTATTACGGAAAAAGAAAAATCACTTTCATCTACAGAGGGTGGAAGCACTGTAATTCCTAAACTTCGACATTCTTCAATATCTAAAATTACCCTATCCGTATTTTCAGCATCACTCATTAATAATGCTGTCATAAATTCTACAGGATATCGTGCTTTTAAATATGCTGTTTGGTACGCAATCAATGCATAACATGCTGCATGAGATTTATTAAATCCATACCCCGAAAACGGAACAATTACATCATCAAAAATATGCACTGCAAGTTTTTCCGTATGCCCATTTTTTATAGCTCCTTTTATAAATAAATCCCTTTGTGCAAGCAGTTCTGATTCAATTTTTTTCCCGATAGCCCTTCGTAATAAATCTGCTCCTCCTAAAGTAAATCCAGCAAAAACTTTTGCAATTTCTAAAATTTGTTCTTGATATATAGCAATTCCAAATGTTTCTTCTAATATTGGTTTTAATATTTCTGCCGGATATTGAACCGTTTCAGGTTCATGCTTTCCGTTGATATAATCAGGAATAAAACGCATAGGACCTGGCCTATACAATGAAACCATGGCAATTAAATCTTCAAATCTCGAAGGTTTCAACTCTTTTAAATACCGTGTCATACCTGCCGATTCCAATTGAAATACCCCCGTTGTAAATCCATCCGTTAAAAGCTTAAATGCTTTTTCATCAGCCATATCAATATCCAATATTTCAATATCAATACCATGACGCTCTTTTGCAAGACGCATTGTATTTTCCAATATCGATAAATTTCGCAACCCCAAAAAATCCATTTTTAATAACCCAAGTTGTTCTAATGGTTTTGCTTGAAATTGTGTAATAAGTGTATTTTCATCTTTTGGAGCAGGTTGCAGAGGACAATATTTTATAATAGGTTCTGGTGTAATCATTACCGCACATGCATGCACAGAAATATGTCGAATATTCCCCTCCAATTTTAGTGCCGTTGAATAAATTTCATTCCATTCACTATTTTCCTGCAAGGCTTCTTGTAACTCAGTCGAATCATCTTTTGCAGCTTGTAATTTTGTTCCAGGTTTATCAGAAATAAGTTTTACTAAATTATTTGCTTCTGAAAATGGTAACCCATACACACGCGCTACATCTTTTATTGCTGCTCGTGCAGCCATTGTTCCAAAGGTTGCAACATTTGCGACCTTATCCCTTCCATATTTATTCCGCACATATTCCAGCACTTCTTCTCTTCCTGTATCCGCAAAATCAATATCAATATCAGGCATTGATATTCGCTCTGGATTTAAAAATCGTTCAAAAAATAAACCATATTGTAATGGATTAATATCTGTAATTTCTAATAAATATGCAACAATTGCCCCTGCTGCAGACCCTCGACCTGGCCCTACTGCAATTGCATTATCTTTTGCCCATTGTACAAAATCTCCAACAATAAGAAAATAGGCATTAAATCCCATGTCTCCAATAATTTTTAATTCATAATCGAGTCGTGCGATCAGCTCAGTAAAATCTTCTTCAGATAAATCTGTTTCATTTCGAGAAATTGGAGAATTATCTACCTGTGCTATCACTTCTTGAAAATTTTCATCAGAAATATAGCACCCCCTATATTTTCCACCAAATCGCTTTCTCAACCCTTCTTCACATAAAAATCGTAATAAATGTGCATCATCTGTAAAATTTGGAGTTACTTCCCATGTCGGAATTAAGTTTGTTGTAAAATCAAATTCATACTGACATCTATTCGCAATCTGTTGAGCATTTTCAACAGCATGTGGAATATCAGAAAAATATTCCATCATTTGTTCTTCTGACCACAACGATAAATCATGCTGTTTATACGAAATTCTATCCGTATCATTTTTCTGTAACGTATATTGCATACAAATTAATGTATCATGCACATCATTATCCTCAGCATCTATATAACGAATATCATTTGTTACAACTGGTTGTATCTGTGTTTTTTCTACAATTTTTCTATAATTTTCTTGAAATATTTTTTCATTCTCTAGGTTTGGACGCGGTGTTGTTTCTAAAAATAAATCTTCTGGTGCGAATATATTTTGATACGCAGTAATAAGTGTTTCTGCTTTGTCAGAAATATCATCAAAAGTATTATATTCTAATAATGATGTAAGTTGTCCTCCACCTCTTGGAATAATTGCAATAAGATCTTTAGAGTATTTTTTTAAAATATCCATATCTATTCGTGCAACATAATAAAACCCATCTTGAAAGGCAGTACTTACTAAGTGTAAAAGATTTTCATATCCAATATTATTTTTTGCAAGTAAAACAATTCTTTGTCTTTTTGAATCTTTTCCTACTTCTTTATCAAAACGACTTCGTGGTGCCATAAACATTTCACACCCAATAACAGGCTGAACACCTTCAGAAACACATGCTTTATAAAACTCTATTGCTCCATGCATATTTGCCCTATCTGTGAGTGCAATATGTGTTTGCCCTGCTTTTTTTGCTGCTTTTGCTAACTCTTTTACACTCGGAAGTGCATCTAAAAATGAGTATTCGCTATGTGTATGAAGATGTGTAAATGCCATTTTTTTTAATCTAAAAGTACAAATAGTATACTACAGAGAACTCTTTTTCACCATCTCCCACATTCCTAAACTTCCTGCGATACTTACATTCATAGATTGCTTTCCTCCTTGCATAGGAATATATACTACACTATCACATAATGCTAACATTTCTTTTGAAACACCTGTAATTTCATTTCCCATAACAAGACATGCATTCTTTGGAAATATAAATTTTTCTAACGATATTGCATCTTCTGTTAACTCCATTGCAATAAGTGAATACCCTCTTTTTTTTAGGGTTTTTGCACACTCTATTGAATTTGAAAAATATGACCATGGTACAAAAATATCAGCATCAAGTGCTGTTTTAGAAATTTCTTTATGTGGTGGTTTTGGAGTAAGTCCCGATAAAAAAATTTGTGAAATCCCTAAACTATCAGCAGTTCTAAAAAACGACCCCACATTCCACCCACTTCTAATATCTGGAAGAAAAACAGAAAAATTCATAATACATCAAAAAAAATATACCTCCTTTATAGTAATAATTTACCATATCCTATGATATAATGAGTACACAATATTATGAATAATATATGAATACACAAATACCATCAGTAAAAGAATTTCTTTTTATAACTCTTAACAACACCAAAGAAAGTGATCAAAAAAAATCGAGACTACAAAATCTTCTGAATCGCTTATTATATATCCTCATACTAGGAAATGTTTTATCTATGGTACTAGAAACCGTTTCGTATTTTCAAGAATATAGCATATATTTTACAATCTTTGAATATTTTTCTTTAGCTATATTTGCAGGAGAATATTTTGCGCGTATTTGGACATACAAATTACACAACACATATAAAAATATTTCATCATTTCTCTTTTCACCAATGATGATTTTTGATGCACTTGTGTTTACCCCTCATCTTGCTACTATTTTTTTTCCAAATATTATAGATTTACGAATTTTACGAATTATTCGAGTATTTCGTATTTTTCGATTATATAAATACTCTAATACTATTGATAAAATAACAGATATTATTATGCGTCATAAACGAGTACTGCTGAGTGCTTTTTCAGTTATTATGATGGGAGTAATTACAACTGCAACTCTTATGTATTTTGCAGAAAATAAGGCACAACCCGAGGTATTTTCAAGTATTCCACAAGCTATGTATTGGTCTGTTATAACAATTTCTACTGTTGGATATGGAGATTTTTCACCGGTAACAGATCTTGGAAAATTTATCGCTATGCTTACGACAATTTTTGGAGTTGCAATATATGCACTTCCTACTTCGATTTTAGGTGCAGCATTTTATGCAGAATTAATGTCTAAAGAATCGCACCTTCTCAATACACTAAAAAAAGAAAACAAAGAATTAGAATATTTATTGCATAATGCGAAAAGAGAAGCTCTAACACTTCGACAAAAACTAAAAAAAGAACGAGAAACCGAGAGGAATACACATGATTCGCAAAACTCATTCTTTAAAAAAATTTTTAAATAAAACATGATACACTGTTTACATAACACTCTAATACATATTTTATGAGACCTTTTATAATTCTAAGCACTGGTATTGGAATATTTATACTGGGAATACTTTCTGTATATGCAAGCAATACTTTTAATATCAAACAAAAAATAGAGACCTTTTTCTCTCCAGAAACGGTAGAAATACAAGAAGAGGAAAAAATAACAGATAAAACAATAGATACTTCTACACAATTTATCTTTTATTTCGATTTTTCGTGCCCATACTGTCGAGACTTTTTTACCAATACATATCTTCCACTTATTGAAGAATATTCAGGAAAAAATGTAGATTTTACACTTCTTCCGTATAGTACAAAAACTATTGGAAAAAGCTTTACACTTGCTACATATCTCACTTGTATAGAAAAAATTGATCCTACTAAAACATATGCATTTATATCTGCAGTATCTCTTACAGACGATATACAAAACAAAGAAGAATTTGCAAAAAAAATAAATACACTTCTCTTTCCAACACACGAAACAACAGATTTTCTTTCATGCATACAAGATGAAGATGAATCGGCAAAACAAAAAGTATTAGATATTCGTACAGAAGCACGAGCAAAAGGTGTTATTGGAACTCCAACATTTTTTATTAATACACAAAAATTTGAACGAAATCAAAGCTATACAAAAGTATCTACAGCTCTTGAAAAAGTACTTTCTCAATAATATCTTCTCTTCTTCTTTCCAATGAAACACTCTATTGACTCTTTACAAATCACTCTTCAAAAAGATACCACACAATACTCTATTGATTTTTTTACGGAAAATAACTATAAAGACCTTCATTCCACACTTATTGAAAAAATAAATAAGAGAAGTTGTATATTTATTACAGATGAAAATGTATATTCTCAAACATCATTTTTTCAAAATTCAGATATTATTAGTCCTCACGATAATAGAAATATTCTCGTTCTTCCTGCTGGAGAAGAAAATAAAACATGGGAGAGTATAGAAAAAATTTTAGATGCATGCTTTCACCATAACCTTGATAGATCTTCATGCCTTATTGCAATTGGAGGAGGTGTTATTGGAGACATGACAGGATTCGCATCTAGTATTTTTATGCGTGGAATTCCTTTTATACAAGTTCCAACAACTTTATTATCTATGGTAGATTCAAGCGTTGGAGGAAAAACAGGAATTGATACCCCTCATGGAAAAAATTTAATTGGAGCATTTCATCAACCAGAACATGTGTTCTGTGCAAAACATTTTCTTTCAACTCTTCAATTTGTTGAAATACAAAATGGATTAAGCGAAATGATCAAACACGGAATACTCGGAAATAAAACACACTTTGAACACCTTGAAACTTTGCTCGCTACACATAGCCTCCTCTGCAAAGAAACGAAAAAACATGAAATTTCATCAGAAAAACATTCTCTTTTTTTACATGAAATTTTTACCCTTGTACCAGAATCGATTCGTGTAAAAAAACATATTATCCAACAAGACGAAACCGAAGCATTTGGAGGTGTGCGTGGATTTTTAAACCTTGGCCATACCTATGGGCACGCTATTGAACTCCTTTCAAACTTTCAAGTTCCACATGGTATTGGTGTTGCAAAAGGAATTATTTGTGCATTAGAGACTTCTCAAGAAAGAAATATATTTCATTCTCCTCTCGATGCACAACGCATTACCACAATATTCACAAATGCAAATATTCCAACTTCTCACTCTTTTTCAGCAGAACAAATTCACGCTGCAATGAAACATGATAAAAAGAAAAAAGATGGGAAAATTCAACTTATTCTTATAAAAGAAATTGGAGAAGTTACCTATCAATACTTATAAGTTATTTTTTCATCTGAGAGTTATGTATTACCACATTTTTCTGTATTTTTTTAGCGGAATACTCACACTTCTTCCCCTCTTTTATTCACTCGAAACACAACAAATTTTTTCTGTAAATAAATTTACCCTTCTTCTTTCTGCTCTTGGAATATCAGGACTACTTTTTAGTAGTCCTTTCTTTTCATACAAAAAAATTTCAAAATACACTCTTTTCTTTAGCAGTACATTTGTCGTAATAGCACTCTTTTCTACATATTTTTCTCTCACCCCAATCATTTCATTTTTTGGGAATCAAACACGACATTTTGGAATACTCTTTTTTCTTATACTCTTTCTCACATTTCTTTTTGTTTCAACTACACTCAAAAACTTCAAAATATCCGCAAGAGATAAAAAAATTTCTACATATATTTTTATTCCACTTACCATTGCAGGTATTCTTTCTGCACTCTGGGCAATATTGCAATATATGGGATACCCTCCGCTCTTTGGAGATATTTTACAATTTGAAAGCTTAAGCGGAAGAAGTTTTGCAGGTATGGGACAACCAAATTTTTTAGCACAATTTTTACTCTTTCCTTTTTTTATAGCACTATATTTTTTAGTACAACTCTATAAAAATCAACAAAAAATACAATCTTTTTTCATTCTCCAGCTTATTCTCCTCTATATCTTCGCATTGTATACGACAGGATCACGAGCAGGAATTTTGGGAATAGTGAGTGGTATGAGTGTTTTACTTACCGCATATATTGCTCTTCGACAACATAAACCAAAGATACTTACGATAGGAATATCATTCATACTCATTTCAATACTTGGGCTCTTTACACTTATTCTTTTTCATGGAGACGCTATTGCAAGCTTTCTTGGAGAACGAGGAAATTCTATAGTAGCTCGATATTATTTTTGGAATCATGCTATCGAATTAATACAAGAATATTTTTGGACAGGAATTGGGGCTGATATGACGGGTAATATACTTGGCCCACATTTATCAATTTCTGCATTAGAATCCGAAAATTTTTCAGCAATGCCAGATAGAGTTCATACGCTTTTTCTTGATATATTTTTACAATTTGGATTTTTTGGGTTTGCATTATTCCTATTTGGAATTTGGAAAACAATACACACTGGTCTTCAGTCTCTTAAACAATCATATAATACTGTTGATTCCGTTGATTATATCTCTCTTTTTGCTCTTTCTGGGGTTATTGGAATTCTTACAACCTGGATATTTGGATTTCCTGTTCTTACAGATAGTCTTATCGCTATCGTTTTTATTGCTATAATTTTCCGTAATTCAAAGCCTTTATATTTTTCTCTTCCAAAAATATTTTCTATAAGTATACATTTTCTCCTCTTTCTGTTTTCTCTTTTTCTTCTTCATACGGCATATACTATTCATCAATCAGAAATAGCTATCTTTTCATTTGCAAAGCCTCATACCAGCACAGAAAGAAAAGCACTTTCTGAAAAAATCATACAAACGCCATATTTTGAAAAAAATCTTTTTCTCTTTTCTTCATATTTCACACAAGAACATCAAGCAAAAATATTAAAACTTGGAGAGAGATACAATCTTCAAAATACAGCATATTATAATATGAAAATAGAAAAAGCGATTGCACAATATAACATATCTGAAGCAAAGAAATATATGCAATATCTAGAAAAACAAGCAGGAAACCTTTTCACAATGCGTATATCTGCAATACAAATTGCTAAAAAATATACTATTATTTCCGATACAGAATACCAAACAAAAATGCAATACATAGCACGAAACCTTATTCCTTCATACTATTTCAAATCAGAAAATTATAATGATAAAAAATTTCAAAAATTTTGGAAACATCATAAAAAAACTGCAGAAACACTTTTTCAGTATAGATAAAGCAGTATACTAAAAAAGAGATTCTCTTTATTTAGAAAAGATTATCTCTTTTTTAGATGTATTAAAACTTTTTACTGTTTCTTTTGTAGAGTGTTTTATATCATATTTTATATCATCTCTTTTTCTCGTATTTCCGTAAATCCATATGATTTTTCAAGAACACTTCCTATTTGTAAAATTTCCGCTTCATTAAATGCTTTTCCTAAAATTTGCACTCCTGCTGGTAAATCATGAACTTTTTCTGTAGGAAGAGATAATCCACAAATTCCTGCAAGATTTGCTGTAACGGTGAATATATCAGCTAAATACATTGCTAATGGGTCAGAAGTCTTTTCTCCAATATTAAACGCAGGAAATGGTGTTACTGGTGCTACAATTGCATCTACTGTAGCAAATGCTTTTTCATACTCCTCTTTAATAAGCGTTCGTACTTTTGCAGCTTTCACATAATATGCATCAAAGTACCCAGCAGAAAGAGTATATGTTCCCATCATAATCGCTCTTTTTACCTCAGGTCCCAAAAACTCACTTCGCGTTTTCGTATATTGATCTTTTAAATTTGATACTGTAGCTGTTTCTCCAAACCGAATTCCATCATATCGTGCAAGATTTGTTGAAGCTTCTGCTTTTACCAATAAATAATATGTAGGAATAGCATACCGAGTAAGAGGTAAAGAAATTTCAACAATCTCAGCACCTAACGACTCTAACTGTTGTACAGTATTTTCAAACGATTGCTTTAATTCAACATCAAACCCTTCTGCCTCTACAAACTCTTTAATAACTCCAATTTTTTTTCCTGATAAATCTGCTCCTGTTTCTAGAAGACTTGAATACGCATCAACTGCTATTTCTGGAGTGGTAGCATCTTTTTTATCATTCCCTGCAATTACCTCTAACACTCGTGCAGTACAATCAACTGTTGGAGCGATAGGCCCAATAGAATCAAAACTTGAAGCATATGAAATAATTCCAGATCGCGAAACACGACCATATGAAACCTTTAAACCTGTAACTCCACAAAAATTTGCAGGTTGTCGAATTGATCCTCCAGTATCTGTTCCGATAGAAAATAATCCTAAATACTTTGCAATACTTGCAGCAGACCCACCAGAAGACCCACCAGGAACTTTATCCAGATTCCATGGATTTCGCGTAAGCTGTAATGCAGAGTTTTCACAACTTGAACCCTGTGTAAATTCATCAGTATTTACCTTTCCTAATAATATTGCTCCTGCATTTTCCAATACTTCAGCTACTGTTGCATCATATGGTGCTTCGTAATGTTCTAACATTTTAGACCCTGCAGTATTTTTTAATCCTTTTTTTGAAACTACATCTTTTAGTGAATATGGAATACCTGCAAGTGGTGCTGAAAAATCTCCTGATTCATCAAGTTTTTTTGCTGCAATTCGTGCCTCATCGAAACATGTTTGTGTATATGTTCCTAAATCTGAATCAAACTTTTCTATTCGCGATATAAAAATATTTGTAAGCTCTAATGCTGAAATTTGTTTTGCTTCAAGCATTTTTTTTGCCTCTGCAATAGTCTTTGGGATGAGTGTCATATATGAAAAAAATAAAAGTATATGTATGCCTAAAAATTACACAACTGGAGCAACTGCTATCTCTGTTTTCACTTGATTTTGCTGTGAACAATGTAATAATTTCATTGAATCAAAAGAATCTACAGTATCATCTACTGTGACATTTGTAAGACCTGTAATTTGAGCAGTTGGTTCTACGTTATCTGTATTTACTTCTGATAAAATTTCAAAAAATCCTAGAATATGAGTAAACTCTTTTTGATACTCTTCTATTTCTGACTCTGTTAATGATAAACGAGATAATCCTGCAACCTTAATAATATCTTCTTTTGAAATCATACATTTTTATTATAAATAATTAGAATAGTACATATCTATATAATATACTAGATATAATAAAAAAACTACTCTTAAATATAAAATTTGAGAGTAGTTTTTTTGTACCTGAAAGGAAATTGTAATATATTGACCTATTACCGTTTTGACCATTGAGGAGATTTTCGAGCTTTTTTCTTCCCGAATTTTTTTCGTTCTTTTCTACGAGGATCTCGAGTTAAAAACCCTGCTGCTTTCAATGAAAGACGAAGATCTGGATTTATTATTTCTAATGCTCTTGCAATTCCATGTCGTGCAGCATCTGACTGAGAAGAAAACCCTCCCCCTACTAAAACAATTTTAATATCAAATTTTTTAGCATTATCAGTAACTACTAATGGAGAAATAATATTTCCTACATAGTTTCCTGAAAAATATTCTGCAATATCTTTTCCATTTACTTCTACTTTTCCACCTTTTTCAGAAGGAGTTACGTATACTTTTGCGATTGATGTTTTTCGTTTTCCTACAGCGTAGAAATATTGTTCTGCTTTAGCCATGATATATTAAACTTAAATAATGAATTATTAAACCTCTAATGGTTGAGGATTTTGTGCTTCTTGTCGATGTTCTTCTCCTGCATAAACTTTTAGACGTTTTAGAATTTCATTTTTAAATTTTGTTCTTGGAATCATTCCTGCAATTGCAGTTTCAACGATAAAAGTCGGTTTCTTTTCATGCATTTTTTCTGCTGTTGTTACTTTTAAATTTCCAACATACCCAGAATATCGATAATACTTTTTATCTTTCCATTTATTACCAGTCAATACTACTTTTTCTGCATTAATAACCACAACTCCATCTCCTGTATCTAAATGAGGTGTAAAAGTTGGCTTATTTTTTCCTCGCAAAACAGTTGCTACTTCAGTAGCAAGTCTCCCAACTGATTTTCCCGCTGCATCTACGATATACCACGATCGCGTAATATCCGTTTTTTTTGGTACAAATGTCTTCATAATAAGTTATTTTTTATAAATATTCTATGTTGCAATATTTTAAGTTTATACAGCAACAGATTCTGATGTATCAGATTTCACCTCTGGATTTTGATTAGAAAAAACCCCTTTTGAAAGAATTGAAATTCGATAAATTGGTGCATTATCACCATCTCTAAATCCAATTTTTGTTCGCGTTGTAAATCCAGATGTTCGCCCTTCTAATGCAGGAATAATTTCTTCTATAAATTTACGCTGTGCAGCCTCTCCAAAAAGAACTTTTTTTATATCTCGAATCGCTTCTCTTTTTTCAGATTTTCGACCTTTTAAAACAAGTCTATCAAATACAGGAATCAATGTTTTTACTTTTGCTTCTGTTGTTACGATCGTATCATTTAAAACTAACGATGTCACAAGATTTCGCAATAAAGCCTTTAATTGATTTGGTTTTCGATTTAGCCGAGAACCTTTTCTTCTATGTCTCATATAAACATTTACAATAAATAATAATTACGCTCGAAGGTTTGCTTCATACCCATTTGCTTCTAAAGCTTCTGTCAATTCTGACATTGCTTTTTTCCCAAATCCTCTCATCGATTCAAGATGAGAAGCTGATGAAACTAATACTTCCTCTACAGAACCTATATTCCCGTTAATTAACGCGTTTAAAGTTCGAGGAGAAAGATTCAAGATTTCAATAGGAGTATACAGTTCTTGATCTTCTACAACTTCATCAGATGATTTTGATGAATCAAAATCTGTAAGAAAACCTTCCTCAACTTTTGATTCAGTTTCATTTTGTAAAAATGAGAAGTATCCTTCTAAAACCTGAGCCGAAAATTGAAATGCATCAGATGGTGATAATGATCCATTTGTTACTACTTCCAATTGAAGAGTATCTAGATTTGTCATATCCCCAACTCGAGCAGGAAGCACTTCATACTGAACTGATTTCACCGGAGAAAAAATTGTATCAATTAATATCCACGCATTTTCTCCATCTTTTTGAATTCGATCTTTTGCTGAAGAGAATCCAATTCCTTTTTCAACTTGTGCTTCAAGCTCAAAGACTGTTGAAGCTTTTGTCACAGAAGATATCTTATAATCAGGATTTAAAACTTCAGTATCACCTTCTATAGAAAACTCTGAAGCAAGTATATCACCTTCTGTATTTTTTGCAAGTTTTACAATTTCAGAAGTATCAGTATGTTTTTTAAATGCAACTTGCTTAAGATTAAGCAATAAATTTAAAATACTATCTTGAATTCCATCTAATGAGGTATATTCGTGAGCAACTCCTTTAATTCTAACCTTTGTAATTCCTGCGCCAGGAACTGAAGACAAAAGAGTTCTTCTCATCGCATTCCCTAGTGTGTGACCATACCCAGCAGGCAATGGTGAAAATCGAAAAACTGAAGAATTTTCAGAAATTTTCTCTTCTGTAATCTTTGGTTTTCCAATCTCCTCTTGAACAATATGCATCTAGATAATAATAAAAATACTAATTTTCAACAATAATTTGTGAAATATTTTATTTACTTTAACGAGAGTAAAACTCAATAATAGATTGAATATTTACAAGTGGCTCTGCTTCTGTATCTTCAGGAAGACGAGTTACTTCAATTGTCTTATTTTTGATATTTGAAGAAATCCATGCTGGTACTTTCACTTTCGCAGACTCCATAGATCTCAACACTGGATGATCTAAATTCTTCTCTCGAACAGTTATAACATCTCCAACTTTTACTTGATATGATGGAATGTCCATACGAACTCCATTAATAAGAAAAGTTCTATGATTTACCATTTGTCGAGCCTGAGCACGAGTTGATGCAAATCCTGCTCTATAAATAAGATTATCAAGACGACGCTCTAACGATGTTAAAAATGACACCCCTGTTGCATGTCGCCCATGAGACGCTTTTTCATAAAGATTTCGAAATTGTTTTTCTGACAACCCATACATTCTTTTTGCCATTTGCTTCGCTCTCAACTGAGAACCAAACTCAGAAATCTTTCCTCTTCTATTTGCACCATGAGGTCCAACAGGTCGAGAAACATCTACTGCTTTTGATTTCAATCCAAGGTCTTGCCCTTCTCTTCGTGCCAATTTATTTTTTGATCCAGTATAACGCATAAAATTTAATAAAACTTCTCAAGTAAGACTACACACTTCGTGGATTCTTTGGACGACATCCTCCATGTGGAGTTTGTGTTCGATCCACAATACTTCTAATATTAACACCTGAAAGATGCAATCCTCGAATAGCTTGTTCTCTACCTGGTCCAACACCACGAATAAGAACATCTGCATCTTCTATACCAAACCCTTTTGCCTTCTCAATAGCCATTTCTGCAGCTTTTTGAGCAGCATAAGGAGTTGATTTTTTACTCCCTTTAAATCCACAAACTCCTGGAGTTGCCCATGATAAAACATTTCCATCTAAATCTGTAATTGTAACAATAGTATTGTTAAATCCAGCATTAATACATACTTTTACATGAGACACTGTTCGTCTCATTTTTCTCTTTGAAGTTGTTCGTTTAACAGCCATATATCAGTTTATTACAATTAATTATTTTCGACCTCTATTTCCTCTACGAGTCTTACAATTCACTTTTGTTCTTTGCCCTCTACACGGAAGACCAACATTGTGACGACGACCTCGATAACAAGAAATATCTTTTAATCGACGAATGTCCGCAGCAACTTTTTGACGCAAATCTCCTTCTACAACCATTTCTGAAACCGCTGTTCGAAGTTTATTTAAATCATCCTCTGGTAAATCATTTGCCCTTGTATCTTCAGAAAGAGACAATGATTTTAATATCTTTTGAGAAGTTGTTAGTCCTATTCCATATACATATGTAAGCGCAATCACAATTCGCTTATTTGGAAGATCTATACCTGCTATACGAGCCATAATACAATTGATTAAAAATTATCCCTGTCTTTGTTTGTGCTTTGGTTCTTTACAAATAACTCGAACCACACCTTTTCTTTTGATAACTCTACAGTTATCACACATCTTTTTCACTGATGGTCTTACTTTCATAATTCTAATGTAAAATTTTCCTTATTTTTCTCTAAAAACTATTCTTCCTTTTGTTAAATCATAAAGAGAGCTTTCAATTTGAACAATATCTCCTGGAAGAATCCGAACTCTATTTTTTCGAACCCGACCACTTATTGAACACTGAGCAAATCTATCTTCATCCTTTGGGATTTCAACGTAATCCTCACCAGCCCTGATTTCAAATATTCTTACTTTAAATACAGCTCCTGGCAGGCATTCCTCTACAACCCCACGACTTTCTACAACTCCTTCTTTACTCATCAATCTATATAATACAAAATAACAAAAACATCATACCAATCTAATGGCAATAACCGCAAGGCTTTTTATGATTCAGTACTTTCATCAGAAGATGTTTTCCGAAGTCGAACAAAAGATTTTAAAGCTTTTATCGATGCTTGAGCTGAAACCAATTTAGAATTTGTACCAATTGATTTTGCATAAACATCAGTTATTCCAGCAAGGGTTGCAATCTTACGAAACGACCCCCCTGCTATAACCCCTGTTCCAGCCGGAGCCGGCATAAGTAAGATTTTTGCAGATTTATAAAGCGCTTCTTTTGCAAATGGAATAGTTCCTTTTACAAGAGAAACTTTTATAAGGTTTTTCTTTGCATCTTGAACTGCCTTTCGAATTGCAACAGAAACCTCAACAGATTTCCCTGTTCCCAATCCAACTTTTCCCTTTTTATCTCCAATCGCAACAGATGCAAGAAATCTCATACGTCGCCCCCCTTTTACCACACGAGTAACCCGTGCAATATCAAGAACAACTTCTTCAAATTCTTTTGGCTCTCGACGTCCACCAGAACGACGACCCCGACCTTTTGACCGAGGTTGAAAACTTCGTTTTTCTTCCGTTTTTTTTACTAATTCTTCAGACATTGAAAAAATACAAATAATAATTAAAATTCAAACCCCAACGTTCGAGCATGCTCTGCAAACTCTTTCACTCTTCCGTGGTAAGCATAACCATTTCTATCAAACACACAAGGTCCTGTGTATTTTTTAGCCAAGGTCTCTGCAGCTGATTTCGAACCAGCGATATTTCCTTCTTTTACAAGAACAGAAGCAATTGTTACCCCTGAAATATCATCAATCAACTGAGCTGAAAAAGCCCTATTTGACCGATAAACTGATAAACGAGGACATTGAGCTGTACCGTTAATTTTCGAACGAATTCGAACCTTTCTTCTATTACGAAGTGTGTATTTTCTAGATGACATAAAGTATTTTTATCAAAAATAGATATTATTTTGCAGCTGACTTACCAGCTTTCCTTCTTACATATTCGCCTACATACCGAATCCCCTTCCCTTTGTACGGTTCAGGTTTTTTTAATTTTCGAATATTTGCAGCAAATTCTCCGACTTGTTGCTTATTCACTCCAGAGATAATAACAATATTCTTCTCTTTCTCATGCATAACAACAGAAACTCCTTCCGGCGCTGTCAATGAAACAGGGTGAGAGAATCCTAAAGTAAGATCAATTTTAGACCCATTAGCCTTTGCTCTATACCCAACCCCAATTATTTCCAACCGTTTTTCATGTCCTTTTGTAACCCCCTCAACCATATTAAATACAACTGACCGAGTCAATCCATGAAAAGCTTTCACCTTTCGATCTTCAGAAGAACATTCAATAAGAAGCATTCCATCTTCTTCTTTTGCAGAAATTCCTTCTGGAAAATCAAAAGACAAAGATCCCTTAGGTCCCTTAACTTCAATAGAAGCATCTGTAATAACAGCTGTCACTCCAGATGCTATTGCCACCGGTAATTTTCCAATTCGAGACATAATATTATATTAATAAACTTCACAAACATATTCACCTCCAACACCTTCTTCGATTGCTTTCTCTGTCGTAAGCAACCCTTTTGAAGTAGAGACAATACCAACCCCATAACCATTTTTAACAGAACGAAGCTCTGAACAAGCTTTATACGCTCTACGCCCTGGAGTACTTTTCCGAACTAATTCAATTCCTGTATGAGTTGGAAGTAAAAAAATCTTCAACTGTGGAAATTTTTCATTTCTCACAATTTTAACCTCTCCAAGAAAACCTTCTGACGCCAAAAGAGACACCAAAGATTCTTTCATCTTAGAATAAGGAATTAACACGAATTCGTGTCTTGCTCGAGACGCATTTCGAATTCGAGTTAGCAAATCTGCAATAGGATCAGTTATCATTTGAATATAAAAAAATTACCAACTAGCTTTTCGCAACCCAGGAATTAACCCAAGAGATGCATTTTCTCGAACACAAATTCGACACATTTTAAAGAAACGAATATATCCTCGTGGTCGACCACAGACTTGACATCTGTTTCGAACTCGACACTTGAATTTAGGAGTAACCCCTGCAGCTATTGCATCTGATACTCTTTTTGCTCGCTTCTTATCCCGCTCAATCATTGATCTTTTAGCCATGAATAAAAATTAAATTATTGTTTTTTAAAAGGAAACCCAAAAGAAGAAAGTAATTCTCTTGCCCCCTCATCATCAGAAGAAGATGTAACAAATGTTATAGCAATTCCGTAATTTTTTACTACATCATTATAGTGAATTTCTGGAAAAACTGTATACGTTTTCAATCCTAAAGAATAATTCCCTCTACCGTCAAAAGATTTTAACGAAAACCCACTAAAATCTCGAATACGAGGAGCTGTTATTTTAACCATTCTTTCTAAAAAGTCGTACATCTTATCTCCTCTTAGAGTAAGAGTAACCCCTACTGGCATACCCTTTCGAAGCTTAAAGTTAGAAACAGAAAGTCTCGCCTTTCGCACCACTGATTTCTGACCTGTAATAGCCTCAACCCCTTGTACGATTTTTGAGAAATCTTTCCCTCCTTGTAACCACGACCCTATCCCAACATTAATGACAATTTTTTCCATCTTTGGAATTGCCATTATATTAGAAATATTTAACTTCTTTTTAAGACTCGGAACAATAGCCGATGTATATTCTTCTACAAAACTCATTATGATTTAGTGAAATTTTCTGAAATTACCTTACCTGTTGTAACAAACTCTCTCACCTTTTTCCCATCTTTCGACAGAGAGTACTTAACTCTTGAGGCGTTCCCCTTGTCATCAAGAATCATTACATTTGAAGCACTTAATGGAGCTTCTTTTGTAACTCTTTCCCCTGCTTGCTCTGATGTTTTTTTAATATGTTTTGTTACCATATTAACATCTTTTACAACAACAGTGTTTTTAGAAGAATTTACTTTTGTTACAATTCCTTTTTTTCCGTTGTCTTTTCCTGAGATAACAACAATCTCATCTCCTACTTTAATTCGCATAGTATAAATTAAAAAATTTCTGGAGCCATAGATATTATTTTCTGATACCCTGCTGCTCTTACTTCATTTGCAACTGGACCAAAAACCCGAGAAGCCCGAGGTTGTCCATCTGTATTAAGAATAACAACAGCATTTTCATCAAATCGAACAAATGACCCATTTGGTCTTCGGACAGTGTTTCTTTGTCTCACAACTACAGCCTTTTGAATGCTTTTTCGTTTCACTGCTCCTTTCGGAGAGGCAACACGAACAGTAACCACGATAACATCTCCAACTTGAGCATATCGACGTTTCGACCCTCCTAAAACTTTTATACACATAACCTCTTTCGCACCAGAGTTATCCGCAACCGACAATATAGATTGTGTCTGAATCATATCTTTTCTTTTATTGAATTATTTTCTTATTATTTACTTACAAGTGTCCATCTTTTTAATTTAGAAAGAGGACGACATTCTGAAATAGTAACCTGATCTCCAACTGAACATGTGTTGTTTTCATCATGAGCATAAAACTTTTTAGATTTTAATACTCGTTTTTCATACAATGCATGTTTTACGTGGTAATCCACTCGAACAACAATTGTCTTGTCTCCTGAGTTCGAAACAACGATTCCGTTTTTAGTTTTCATATTTTAATATTCTAAATTATTAACTATTTATCTCTGTCAGTATTCGAGCAACTGCCTTTCGAGCTTTTTTTACATCCGAAGTGTTTTTATGTTGACCAATTCGAGACGCAAGCCGAACAGATGCTAATGCATGTCGAGCCGACGAAAGATCTTTTTCTAAATTTACTTTTGTCATCTTTTAAATTAAATTTCTGTATTAAATACAACTTTTGTCTTTACTGATAGTTTGTGACCAGCAAGTCGAAAAGCCTCTCTCGCAACTTGTTCCGGAACTCCTCTTATTTCAAACAAGACAGTTCCTGGTTTTACTCGTGCTACATAAAAGTCTACAGATCCTTTACCAGACCCCATAGGCACCTCTGCTGCTTTACGAGTAATAGGAGTATGAGGAAAGATTCGAATCCAAATTTTCCCTTTTCGAGCAAGCGAACGAGACATTGTCTGTCGAGCTGACTCAATTTGTCGAGAAGTAATCTCTCCAAAGCTTAAAGCCTTAAGTCCGTACTCTCCAAACGCAACCCGGTGACCCGTTTGAGCTTTCCCACCTCCTTGATTTCGTCGTCGAAATTCTTTTCGATGTTTTGTTCTTTTTGGAAGAAGCATATTAAATTAAAACAAATAGACAAAACCTTGATTTTCAGTTATATCTCAGAAAATATCCAATTTTCTTCGATTACAACTATTATCAAAGTTCTTTAGCCGATAGAGTCTACCGATAAGATTTCAACAAGTCAAGTTTTTTCTTTTCTTTTTTTTACAAAAGCTTTATTATACAGATATACATATTTACACACTATATATGGAACACAGTTTTACAGGAAAATTTTTCTTAATAATAGGACCATCTGGAGTAGGGAAAGGAAGTATTATCTCTGCAATAAAAGAAGAATGGAAAAATAAAAATTTTATATTCCCAGTTACCGCAACGACTCGAAAACCAAGAGAAGGAGAAATTCATAACAAAGATTATATTTTTTTATCAAAAGAAGAGTTTGAAAAAGGAATACAAAACAATGAATTTATTGAACATGCAATTGTTCACAATAAACACTATTATGGGCTTCCAAAAAAAGAAATTTTTACAGCTCTTAAAAAAGGTGACCATGTAATACGAGAGCTCGATATTCAAGGATTATGGAATTTACAAAAAATTATCCCAAAAGAAAATCTCTACTCTTTATTTATTATGCCGCCCAGCATGGAATCTCTTGAAGCACGCATTCGAGGAAGAAGCACACTTCCAGAAGAAGAAATTGAAAGACGACTACAAACCGCAACAGAAGAAATTAAAAATGCAAAAGAATGCAATGCAATTATCACCTCACACGACAACAAATTACGAGAAGCTATCATCAATACAAAAAACACAATACTTCTCGAGCTTGCAAAAGAGCATCATACCAATAACGCGTAAAATATCCATTTTTTTTATTTTATGAATTCAAAACAAATACGAGAAGTACTCGAAAAAATACAAAGCGAAGTTACATGCCCAAAATGCAAGAAAAGAATTAATCCAAAAGACATCAAAATAGAGCACCATGACAAAGAAACATGCACTCTCAAAATCACCTGCACACCATGCACATTTACATTTGGAGGGCAAGCAATGTTCAAAGAACACCTCACCCCAATTGGAAAAAAAATGAATGCATCTTCTCGAATGAAGCATAAAAAAGATATACATCAGAAGATTTCAGCACATGATAAACAAAGCATTTCTAATACAATGAAAAAGACAAAAAAAATATCCCCCCTTTTATAACCTTATATGAAACACAATACTGCAAAAAGCCTTTCACTCCCACTTATTTCTATACTTCTCATACTCTCTGGATGTGAAGCGATTGATTCTGCAATAGAAATAAAAACAAATGTAGAAAACCAAGTAACAGAAATCACAAACAACATAAATCAAATTCAAGCAAATCTAAATAATAAAAAAGAAGAACTTGATAAAAAACTTCAAGAACTCGAAGATGCAAAAAAAGCGCTTTCTCAACTTTTTGGAAGTGACTCTCCAGAAAGCAATACAGAAAAAGCTATTATCCAACAAGAGATTCAAGCACTTACAAAAGAAACAGAAGAGATAAAAAATACAGTATTAGAAGATTCTCAAAATATTGAAATCTTACAAAAAACAAAACAAGAAGAACTTTCTTCTTCTGGTACTTTTTCTATAGAATAATTTCTCCAGAAA